>CAZKFP010000152.1:0-3329 GCA_964552085.1 uncultured Steroidobacteraceae bacterium | reverse complement strand
CGATAATTGAATATGTCCCGGTGACGCTAGCGGAGAGGATCCACCCGTTCCCATCCCGAACACGGAAGTTAAGCTCTCCAGCGCCGAAGATACTCGGGGGGCAACCTCCTGGGAAAATAGGTCGTCGCCGGGATATTTCATACGTCAGCCCCGCCGGTTCGCCGGCGGGGCTGTTGTTATGCTCGTCGGCATGGATCGCGTCTGCCCGCTCCTCGGCCTGGCCGGGGATCGTCGCTCCGTCGTCGACGGCGTCGACGGGGCGCATCGGTGCCATGCGGAGGACCCGCCGGTTGCGCTCGAGCGGCAGATGCAGGCGCAGCTGTGCCTCACATCGGCGTACGAGCGCTGCGAGCGCTTTCATGGCTTCGTCTCGCGGAGCGGCGCCGCGACGCCCGGCCGCTCGACGATCGGCGACGGCTTCGTCTCGACCCGGATGCTCCTGGCGCCGCAGCCCGCGTGGCGTGGTATCGCCGGCCGCGCGCGGGTCGCGCGCCCCGGGCCGCTCATCGCGGTCGGGGCTGGCGTGCTCGTCGTCGGGATCGGTGGCGCGGTGGTCGCAAGCGGGCTGCTCGACGGGGACCAGCCCGCGTTGCTCGCCAGCGTGACACCGGAGCCGAGCCCGAGCGCTGTGCCGACGCCCCGGCCGACGCCCATTGCGACGGCGACGCCCACGCCGACGCCGGCACCAACGCCGGTCCCGGCAACGCCGGTCCCCACGCCGGTGCCGCAGCAGACGTACACCGTCCAGGAGGGGGACACGTTGGCGGCCATCGCACAGACATTCGGGACGACGACGGAGGCGCTGCAGGCGGCGAACGGCATCGAGGACCCGAACCAGATCTTCATCGGCCAGGTGCTCGTGATCCCCTGATTGGTCGCCGCTCAGAACGGCGGCTGGCATCCTCGGCAGAAGGTCGTCGCCTCGCGTCCTCCGATCTGGCGCAGCTCGCGACCGCAGCGCGGGCATGGCTCACCGCCGCGCAGGTGGACGGACAGGAACTCGCGATGCTGGGTCTGGATCTCCGGGGGGACGAGCGTGCGCAGCCGCCCGGTGGCGTCGGCGAGGACGCGCCGCATCGCGTCGTACAGCCGCCCGACGTCGTCATCGGTCAGGGTGCTGCGACGGCGGAACGGAGCCAGGCGCGCCTCCCACAGGATCTCGTCGCTGTAGGCGTTGCCGATGCCCGCGACGAAACGCGAATTGCGCAGCAGTGGCTTGAGCTCTCCGGGATGGCGTCGGATGCGCTGGCGGAAGACGTCGAGAGTCAGGTCCGGGTCGTCGGCGTCGGGGCCCATCTCGTCCCAGCCGGGGATATCGCCCAGGCGGTCCGGCGGCAGGAGGTAGAGCTTTCCGAGCATCTCGCGGTCGACGTAACGAAGATCCTCGTCGCCGTCGAGCCGCAGGCGCAGTCCGGTGCGAGCTCGGACGCGCTCGGGCGAGGCGGTGATCCAGAAGCGCCCGGCCAGCATCGGATTGGCCGCCAGCAGGAGCCCGCCGGCGCCGTCGCGCTCAAAGGGCAGGAGCAGGAACTTGCCGCGGCGTCGAGCCGCGCCGATCGTCGTTCCCGGCAGCGCCGCCAGCTCGGCCGGAGTGGCTCGCACGAGGATCGGCGTCGGGGTTTCGGCCTCGAGGACGGTCCTGCTCGAGACGCGCCGCGCGAGCTCCTCGGCCACGACGGTCAGGTCGGGCAGCTCAGGCATGGTGCTGATCGGGGGCCATTGACCGTATGGTATGCTTCCGCGGCCGTGTGGCAGACAACCTGAATAGCGCGCGCAAGCGCGTCGGTCCCGTTGGTAAGCGCGAAGGAGCAGCGAGTCGTCCCTCACGAGACAGCAGGCAGCACCTGACAGCGAAGACGGTGATGGACGTCCTTCCGCGTGAAGGGCGTCGTTTGTTGTCACGGACACTTATCGACAGGAGCGTATTGAAATTTGACCGAAGAGACGAAGCAGGCGACACCGAGCGCCACCGAGGAAACCCCGCAGGATGCCCCGGTGACCGTCGCCGATCCGTCGGAGCCCACGCAGGCGGACGCCGCCCTGGCCACCGACGAGGCACCGACCGCGGACGACTCCCGCGGCGCTGAGCCCGCCGATGAGGCTGTCGCGCAGGAAGCCTCCAGCGACGAGGCCGATACCGCGGCCGTGGCCGCCGAGCCGGTTGCGGCCGACGCGCCCCCCGCATCCGAGGCCGCGGAGGCCACCGAGGCCGTAGCGGCCATCGAGGTCGCGGAGCCGGAGATGGCCGTCGAGCAGCCGGCGTCACCCGACGCCGACGAGGCCACCGCGCCCGCGGAAGCGTCCGTGTCCGACGAGCCCGCCGCCGCGTCCGGAGACGCGGAGACGACGTCCGAGGCACCG
The DNA here is from genome assembly GCA_964552085.1 of uncultured Steroidobacteraceae bacterium. Classification (GTDB taxonomy): domain Bacteria; phylum Chloroflexota; class Limnocylindria; order QHBO01; family QHBO01; genus JACDBZ01. Next base: position 968 of record CAZKFP010000152.1, on the reverse strand, counting down.
GCCGCCGAGTCCCGGCCAGAGCCGACGACGATGGCCGAGCTCATGGACCATCCCGACAACGAGGTGAAGAGCCTCAAGCATGGCGACGTCGTCGAGGGCACGGTCGTCCGGATCGATCCGGACGAGATCCTCATCGATTTCGGCGGCAAGAGCGAGGGCGTCGTCAGCAACCGGGAGCTCATCAGCCGCCGCGGCCCGCGCGACGGCGACGAGGCCCGCCCCGAGATCCAGGTCGGCAACGAGGTGCTGGTCTACGTCCTCCAGCCCGAGTCGCCCGAGGGCCACGCGGTCCTCTCGCTCCGACGCGCCGGCCTCGAGCGCAAGTGGCGCTCGATGCAGGAGCGCTTCGACGCGGGCGAGATCGTCGAGGCGCGCGTCATCGATCACAACAAGGGTGGCCTGATCGTCGACCTCGGCGTTCGTGGCTTCGTGCCGATCAGCCAGATCGTTGACTTCCCGCGCCGGCCACGGGACGAGCAGCCACGGGACGCCGCGCAGGAGATCGCCGAGAAGCTGCAGCCGTTCGTCGGGCGCACGCTGCGCCTGAAGATCCTCGAGGTCAACCGCAAGGCGAACCGACTCATCCTGTCGGAGAAGGTCGCCCTCTACGAGGAGCGCCGCGAGAAGCGCGACGAGCTGTTCAGCAGCCTCGAGACCGGCCAGAAGGTCACCGGCGTCGTCCGCTCGATCGCGCCGTTCGGCGTGTTCGTCGACCTCGGCGGGATCGACGGCCTCGTCCACAAGAGCGAGCTCTCGTGGAACAAGGTGAACAACCCGGAGACCGCCTACCAGATCGGCGACGAGGTCGAGGCCGAGGTCATCGACATCAACCACGAGCGCGGGCGCATCAGCCTCTCCATCCGGCGGCTGCAGCCTGACCCGTGGCAGGAGTCGGTCGCGAAGTACAAGATCGGCGACGTCATCGAGGGCACGGTCACGAAGCTCGTGAACTTCGGCGCCTTCGTCCG
>CAZKFP010000151.1:0-2936 GCA_964552085.1 uncultured Steroidobacteraceae bacterium | reverse complement strand
ACCGCGGCCGTCGAGGAAAAGACGAGTCGGTTCACGCCCGCCTCCTGCATCGCCTCGAGCAGAGCCACGCCCCCCGCGACGTTCGTGCGGTAGTAGAGGCCGGGATCGGTCATCGACTCGCCGACGAGCGATCGCGCGGCGCAGTGGAGCACGGCCTCCACGCCGTCGGCGAGGACGGCGCGGAGGCGGCCGCGGTCGGCTATGTCCCCGACGACGAGCTGCGCCCCCTCGGGGACGGCGGCGGCATGGCCGCTCGAGAGGTTGTCGTAGACGACGACCTCGTGACCGGCGTCCACGAAGCGCTCGACGCTCGTGGCGCCAACGTAGCCGGCCCCCCCGACGACGAGGATCTTCACCCCACGCCCACCTTGCCACCCGCGACGGCGAGCGTTGGCGGTTCGGTCGCGGATCTGGCGAGGGCCGGTGTCAGGAAGGCGGAGACGCGCGTTGCGCCCGCGGAGGCGGCATCGGCGAACTGCTCGGCGCTGCGGAACGGGCCGCAGGCCTTGACGCCGATGCGCGGGCCGACGCCGTCGCGCAGGATGCGGGTCCGCGCGATCGTCGACCGGACGGTCGCGGTTCCGGGGCTCGTCACGACGAAGTCCGCCCCGGCCCGCTCGGCGAGGTGACAGGCGCGGCGCACGAGCTCCTCGGTCAGGGGAGCGGCCTCGACGATGACACCGACGGATGCGAGCGCGGAGTGCGCCATGTCGACGACGGCGAGCATGTCGTTGAACACCGTCTCGTCGTCGCCCGAGGAGAGCGCGCCGCCGTTGATGACGAAGTCGATCTGCGTCGCCCCCTGCTCGAGCGCCTTCGACGCCTCGAACGCCTTCACGCTCAGGAGCTGGACACCGTGCGGATAGCCGACCACGGTCCCGAGCGTGACGCGGGAGCGGCCCAGCCTGCGCTTCGCGGCCTTGACCAGCCACGGGTTGACCGTCAGCGCGGCCAGCTCATGCTCTGCGGCGAGCGCCACGGCGGCATCGAGGTCAGCGAGGGAGGCGTTGGGCTGGGTCAGCCGGTGCTCGAGCCGAACGGCTCGACGCACGCTGGCGGTCATCGGAGCGCGGTTCCTCCGGTCGATGTCAGCGAGGAAAGAGGCCGATTGTAGCAGCGTCCTTCCTGCCGTCAGCCGCCGCGCAGGGTCGCGCTCGGATGACCGGTGCGCGCTGTCACCGCTCCCGGGCGAGGCGCAGCAGCGTTGCCGGCTCGTTGAGCGACGGGTCGTCGAGGACCGCCTCCGTGAGCCGATCCAGGACCGCACCGACCTGCGGTCCGGGCTCCAGGCCGAGCTCGCGCTGGAGATCGTGGCCGTCGACGGCCAGGCGCCGATGGAGGAGCAGGTCCGCGTGTCCTGCCAGCTCCCCCGCGATCCGCGCCTCGAGCCGAGCCTGATTCGCCTCGGCAGCCGGGCCGACGCCGGACGCGGCGCTGTCCGCGCGGCGCAGGGCGAAGAGCAGGTCGCGGTCGATGTCGGCGGTCCGGCGGATGAACCGCCGCAGGGCCGCGTCGCTCCACGAATCGTCGTACGCGTACATGTGATGCCGGATCGCGCCGACGGTGCGCGACGCCTCGGATCGGGCGACCCTCAGCCGTGCTAGGAGGTGCGCCGCCAGCTCGGCGCCGACGGACTCGTGGCCGATGAAGTGACCGTCCGCGAGCGTCGTCGCCTTGCCCAGGTCGTGGAGGAGGGCGGCGAGGCGCGCGTCGATCTTGGCCGCGTCGACCGCGGCCAGGGTGTGGTCCAGCGCGTCGCCGGCGACCGCCTTCGACTGCGGGACGCCGCGCAGCGCCGCCAGCTCGGGCAGGATGACGCGGAGCAGCCCGAGCCGCTCGAGGAGCCCGAACGCGCGGGACGGACGCGGGTCGAGCCGCAGGATGCGGAGCAGCTCGTCGCGGACGCGCTCCGGCGAGACCGTCGCCACGGCCGGCGCCAGCTCCTCGATGGCGGCCTCCGTCTCGGCCTCGATTGTCATCTCGAAGCGACCGGCGAAGCGGGCGGCGCGGATAAGCCGCAGGGCGTCCTCGGTGAACCGCTCGCGCGGGTCCCCCACGGTTCGCAGGAGCCGATCGGCCAGGTCGCGCTCCCCGCCGAAGGGGTCGGCAAGGCGTCCGCGTCCCGACGGCAGGTCGATCGGCGTCCATGCCATCGCGTTGACCGTGAAGTCGCGGCGAGCGAGGTCATCGGCCAGCGACACGCCGAAGCGCACCTCGTCGGGTCGTCGCCGGTCGGTGTACCCGGCCTCCGCGCGGTACGAGGTGACCTCCACCACCGGCGACCCGCCGATCGTCACCGTTCCGAAGCGGTTCTCCCACGTCGCCGTCGCGAAGAGGGCGGCGATCGCCTCCGGCGGCGCCGAGGTGGCCGCGTCCCAGTCACCGATCTCCGGCAGGCCGAGCACCCGATCGCGGACGCACCCGCCGACGAGCGCGACCTCGTGGTCGGCGGCGGCAATGACCGAGAGCACCTCGACGACCCGGGCGGGCAGCCCGTCCGGAAAGAAGAGCTCGCGCTCGGGTGGCACGGCGGCCACCCTCAGCCGGCCGGCTGCTGCGGCTTGAGCGGCTCGAGGAAGAGGAAGGTGCGCCAGGCGTCGTTGCGGTCGTCCGAGAGGTACGTGCCGAACAGGTAGCGCAGGTCGGCCCGCGGCGCGCGCGGCTCGCGCATGAGCTGCATGCGCGCCTCGCTCACCGTCTTGCCGCCCTTGCGGTGGTTGCACCCCCGGCAGGCCGCGACGAGATTCTCCCACTCGTGCCGCCCGCCGCGGTGCTTCGGCATGACGTGGTCGAGGGTCAAATCGCGGCTCACCTTGCCGCAGTACTGGCACATGTGCCGGTCGCGGCTGAAGACCTCGCGGCGGCTCAGCTTGACGCGCGGCTGCGGGCGCCTGACGTGGTACTGGAGGCGGATGACCGACGGCGCCGGGATCGCG
>CAZKFP010000150.1:0-12901 GCA_964552085.1 uncultured Steroidobacteraceae bacterium | reverse complement strand
ACCTTACGCTCGATCACCGCCATGAGCGCCTGGCGGTAGTCGTCGTGGTAGTCATCGGCGCTGAATTCGCCGGTCATGCTCGCGACGAGCTGCTCGGCCATCTTCTTCTCCGACGCCTTGATCTCGATCTGATCCTCGGGCAGGTTGAGCTCGTCGACGGCGCGGACCTCGTCGGGCCAGTGCAGGGTCGTCAGGAGCATCGTGTTGGTGAAGGGGTTCAGGGCTGCCAGCTGCTCGCGATCCTTGAGCACGATCTTGCAGATCGCGCTCTTGTTCTGCTCGGCCAGGACCGACTTGAGCAGGTAGAAGGCCTTGGCGCCGATCTGCTCCGGCTCGAGGTAGTACGCCTGCTTCACGAACTGGGTGCCCTGGTTGTCGCGTGACGCGTTCACGAACATCTCGATCTCGATGGCGCGCATCGTCTTGAGGGGAACCGAGTCGATATCCTCCTCCGTCACGACGACGTACTTACCCTTGCTCCACTCGTACCCGCGGACGGTCTCCGAGCGCGGGATGACCTCGTCGTGGTACGGGCAGTACACCTTCATCTGGATCCGGTTCAGGCAGCTGGCGTGCAGCAGGTTGAAGCCGATGCCTCCCTGCTCGGTGGCCAGGTAGAGCTTGACCGGGATCGTCACCAGCCCGAACTGGATCGCCCCCCGCCACATGGATCTCGCCATTTGGACGTTCCTGCTCCTGTTCTGCGCTCGCTTCGCCGCCGTGCCCGGCAACGAGGAACGAACGCGGGCGGTGATGGTACACCGGGCCTGCAACTCCGCCCGTACCCCATCGGTACCACACCGAAGGGCCATAGACCGAGCGTGGTTCGGGAGCGTAACTTCTCTGCAATGACTGAGACGAGCGGCGCGCCACGCGCCTACGTCCTCGAGGACGACCCCGACATCGCCGCGCTCGAGGCCGATCTCCTGCGCGAGATGGGCTTCGGCGTCGTCATCTGCACCCGCATCGTCGAGCTCGGCGATCTCATGGAGGTCGCGCTGCCGCATCTGCTCGTCGTCGACGTCATGCTGCCCGATGGCGACGGCGGCAGTATCACCGAGCTGCTCCGCTCCGCCTGGCCGGGCATCCCCGCCGTCTTCGTCTCCGCCGCGAGCCGCGAGCGGCTGGCGGAGCTGGAACCGATCGGCCCGGTCGTCGCCAAGCCGTTCGATCTCGACGCGTTCCGCAACGCGGTCGAGGAGGCGTTCGGCAGCGCTCGGGAGCTCCGCAGCGTCTCGTGAACGCGATCGCGCTAGTCGCGACCTCCATCCGGCCCGATGACGGCGACAAGGGCCTCATGCTCGTTGCCCTCGGCGTCCGTCAGGCGGTAGTGGTGCTCGATCCTCGCGACCGCGGACAGCATCGCGTTGACCGGGCAGTACTCCGTGGCCGACAGCTCGATCGAGCGTCGCAACGCCTCCGCCTCCACCGCTCCGCTGACGCGATGCTCGACACGGATCGCGGTGAAGATGCGCGGATGCGCCTCCGCGGACTCGCCGCTGACCTCCAGCTCGTACGTCGTCGCCACCTGCCGCTTCTTTCGCAGGATGCTCGCCACGTCCATCGCCGTGCAGCCGGCCAGCGCGGCCAGGAGCGTCTCCTTCGGGCGGGCGGCCGAGTCGTCACCCTCGGGTGGACCGACGTCCATGGCGATGAGGTGGTCGTGCGCCGTGCGCGCCTCGACGCGGCTGCGCGCGGGGTCGACGGTCGCGATGATCCGGGTCGGCACACGACAAGCGTAGCGGAGCGCGGGGTGAACCGATGCGCGTGATCCGACCCCAGACCCTCGCCGCCGGCCGCCACCGCCCGCTGCTCCTCGCGCTCAGCATGCTCACCGTCGGCGCGATCGCGCTGGAGCTGACCCTCCTCGGCGTGACGACGAGCGGCGGCACGGCACTCATGGCGACGACCGCCGCGCTCGGGCTCGGCGTCGGCGCGGCGTGGCTCGTGCGCGTCGTGCGGCCCGATCGGACACGGCGGCTGACCGACGCCCTCGCCGCTCTCCTGTCCGCCACGTTCGACGACAGCTACACCCTCGTCGTCGCCCCGCGGCTGCCGGTTCGCGACAGCGACCGCCTCGACGGGGTCCTCGTCGGGCCTGCCGGGGCGCGCATCCTGACCGTCCGCGACTGGGAGGGCCGCTATCGCGTCCGCGGGCGCGCGTGGGAGTTCGACGGCGGGCGTCACGGCTGGGTCCGCTGCCGGACGAATCCGAGCTTCGACGCGATCGCCATCGCCGATGGCGTGACCCGCTGGGCGAGTGACGCCGGCATCTCCGACGCGAGCTTCGAGCCCGCCGTCGTCTTCCCGTACGGGCGGTCGCAGATCGTCCTCGAGGAGCCCGAGGACGAGATCGTGACGAGCGACAACGCCCCTTGGTGGGCGAACTCGATCGGCCGCGTGCGTCGGCTCGACCCGGCCGCCTGCGCGCGCATCCTCGAAGCCGTCCTGGACGCCGCCGATCCGACGCCGCCGATGCCCGGGGCCGCGCTCGTGGACCGAACTCCGTAGGCTCGGCCGCCTAGCCGCTCCGGCGCGCCTTCCAGATCTGCTCGGCCGGCCAGCGTCGAGCCCAGTCCGGGTCGACGAGCTCCACGGGCTCGGCGCCCTCGGGCGCCTGGATCTCGATGAGGTCGACGACCTCAAACCCGCTGGCGCGCAGGAGCCGGATCCAGTCCCCGTGCCCGAGGTGGAACTCGACGCCGGACTCGCCGGGCCAATCGAAGCGATGCATCCCGAAGTACGGTCGCAGCAGGCGCTCGGCGGCCGGGCCCTCGTCATCGGTCTCGGGCACGGTGAGCACCCAGAACGTCGAGTTGACGAGGAAGCTGAGCTCGCCGCCGGGACGGAGGAGGCGCGCCGCCTCGGGGATCCAGCGGTAGGGATCGGCCCAGATCGAGGCCCCGTACTCGCTGACGGCGATGTCGAAGCTCGCGTCGGGCAGCCCGGTCGCCTCGGCGTTGCCGTGGATGAGCGGGAAATGCAGGCCATGCTGCTCCTGGAGCCGTCGAGCGGTCTTCAGCTGCTCGGCCGAGTTGTCGATCCCCGTCACCCGCGCGCCGCGACGCGCCAGCCACGCGCTGACGTACGCGGTCCCGCAGCCGAGCTCGACGACGTCCCGGCCCTCGAGGTCGTCCGGCAGGACGTGGAGCTCGGTCTCGGAGACGCCGAAGATCCCCCAGGTGATCTCGTCCGTGGCCCAGGCGCGCTCGCCGTGCGGGGCGTACTTCGGCGCGTTGACCTCGTCCCAGTAGGCGCGGTTGCGCGCGACGTGGTCTGGAAGCCGCTCGGTCTCGCTCATCGGCGAATCGTACTCAGCTTACGGCCGTGGCGAACCTCAGCCGCCGTCGGACGGATCTGACTCCTCGTCCGCGGCACGGAGCGCCATGACGTGCGCCGAGGCGCGCCGCACTGCCAGGGCCGGGATCTCGCGACCCAGCCATGGATGGGACGCGGACGACAGGACGACATCGGTCATCGTGACGAATCGCTCGGCGAGGTTCAGGAGCCCCACGATCGGATCAGTGCCGATCGGCACGTAGAGCGTCCCCTCCAGGCGCAGCGGCGGGATCACCAGCGTGGCCGGCACCAACTGCCTCGCGATGCGCATCTCGGCACGCGGCTCGCCAGCCACGCCGGGAGCCACGATGACGCAGATCTCATCGAGCGACACGACCGCCGTCCCGACCGCGGCGCCCTGCTCGTCGCGCCCGTGCTCGCGGATCGACGCGCGCTCCATCATCAGGTGGCCCGATGGCAGCTGGTTGAGGATGTCCGACACCCGGCGGAACGGCGTGTGGACGGCGCCGGTCACGAGGTAGGCCGAGGTGTAGACCTCGATCTCGACCGCCTCGACCGATGCGAAGCCGCTGATGCCAAAGCTCATCCCGGTCCTCCGTCCCGTGCTTCCGCGCGCGCCACATCTGCTCCGCCGGGGAATGCCGCACCCAATCGGGATCGATGAGCTCGTGCACCCACGCTGCGGTCGGCCGCCATCGTACCCCGCGCCGCTCGGCGTCCCGTGCGTCATATCGCCCGATGGATCGGCCAAAGAAGGGCCGAGCAGGACGGTCACTCCGCGGGTGCGTCGCCGGTGGCGGCGATCCGTTCCGTCTCCCCCGCCGCTCCCGTGGCGAGCAGGATGCGGCCCGATGCCTGCTCCCCGAACAGCGCCTCGACGGTGGCCAGCGTGTCGATCTCGGCCGGGGTCTTGTCCTCGCGGATCCGCACGATCCGCGGAAAGCGCATCGCGAATCCCGAGCGATGCCGGGCGGAGCGCATGATGCGGTCGAAGGCAATCTCGACGACGACCTCGGGCACGACGGTGCGATACCGGCCGAAGTCCCTTAGCGTGAGGCCGCGGAAGCGCTCGGTCATCTCGGCGATCTCGGCATCGGTCAGGCCGGTGTACGCCTTGCCGATCGTGAGCAGCCGGGCGTCGGGCGTATCGGTCTCGCGCACCGCGAACGTGTAGTCGGACAGGACGCCCCGGCGCTTGCCATGCCCCCACTCGACGCCGACGACGACGCAGTCGAGCGTCGCGAGCGCCTTCTTCAGCTTGAGCCAACCGAGGCCGCGGCGACCCGGCTGGTAGGCCGAGTCCGGGTCCTTGACCATGAGCCCCTCGTTGCGGCGCTCCCTCGCGTCGTCGAAGTGCCGGTCCACGGCGTCGGGGCTCGTGGCGCGCGCAAGGTGGGCGTAGAGGATCCGCTCCCCGGTCGCCTCGGGCAGCGCGAGGCCCTCGAGCGCCGCGCGCCGCTCGCGCAGCGGGACCTCCAGCAGGTCACGCCCTGCGTGATGCAGCAGGTCGAAGGCGATGAGCACGACCGGCACCTCGTCGAGCAGCTCCCGTGACGGCCGGACCCGGCCCAGGCGGGTCTGCAGCGAGGCGAAGTCGAGCACCGATCCCTCGCGCCACGGCACGAGCTCGCCGTCGATGACGAGGGGCGCCGAGCCGACCACGCCCGCAGCCGCCGTGACGACCTCCGGGAACGAGCGCGTGACGTCGTTCAGGTCGCGGCTGAAGAGACGGACCTTCCCGCCTGCCCCCACGTGCAGCTGTGCCCGGATGCCGTCGTACTTGTCCTCGATCCAGGCCTCGTCGCCAACACGGCGCATCACCTCGGCGCTGTCCGCCACCGGCGAGGCGAGCATGAACCGGATCGGACGGCCGACGTCGAGGCGGGCCTCGTCGAGCCGGCCGGCGCGTGCCAGGCGGGCGGTCTCCCCGATCTCGCCGGTCAGCATGTGCGCCCGGCGGACGTCGGCAAGCGACCGTTCGAAGGCCGATGCAATCGCCTCCTCGAGGAGCCCCTCGCGCAGGCCGATGCGGGTCTCGCGCGACGCGACGCGGCCGATGAACCGCGCCTCGGCGGGCGTCGAGCGGTGGAAGAGCTCGGAGAACAGCGCCACCCGCATGTCCGCGGAACCGGCACTAGCCATCGCGACGAATGCGCCGCGGACGTCGGCGATCGTCAACGAGGGCGACGGATCGCGCGTCCGCCGCTCGAGCAGCTCGGCCGCCGCGTCGCCGAAGTCGGAGTGACGCAGGTAGGCGGCTCGCAGGGTGTCCTCGTCGGCGCCGCTCGCCGCCGCGAGCGCCGCGCCCTGCTGCACCCAGCCGAGGCCGAGTTTGCCACTCGGGTCGACGAGAGGGCGGCCGGCGAAGAAGACGGTCGCGGGCACGAGGTCGACGGCCGGCAGCTCGCGAAGATAGGCGGCCAGCCGGTCGCGCTTCTCGTGCTTGCTGCGCGTCGCGCCCACCGCGGCGGCAGCATCGGCAAGGGCGGAGAACAGGGTCGAGCGTGCGGCCATCTCTTCGTCGGAGTCTAGTGCCGGCACGCGGCCGAGCGGGCGGGCTCCGAGATGACCGCCGAGCGACGGGAGGAGTCGAGCGACGCTAGTCCGGGGGCTCCCGGCGCGGCTCGTCCATCGTCTTGGCGCGCGCGATCAGCTCGGCGACCCGGCGACCACCCTTGCGACCGATCTCGCGAAAGTGCTCGTTCGAGTACCGCTCACTGACCGCCTTCCCGCCCTTGGCACCGATCTCCTGAAAGAATTCGGCACCGTAGCGGGCACGCGTCGAGTTTCCGCCCTTCCGGCCCGCCTCGCGGACGCTCATGTTTCCTTCGTTCTCAATGGGGCCGGTCGGGTCGGCGCGATGGCGCTGCGCCATGGGGCGCCTCCTACGCTTCGAGTCTGGTCGCATCCACCGAAATTCGAAGCAAGTTGCGTACCGGCCGCTAGAATGGCGCGCCGATGCATCCGCTCGTTCGCAACGCCGTCATCGGGCTCGTGGGCCTGATCATCGCCGGCGCCCTGACCGTGCTCGCGCTCCTCGGCGAGGACTCGGACCTCTCCGTCCTCGCCCTGATGGCTGCCGGCGTCCTCGGCACCCTGGTCGGGCTCTTCCTGTTCGGGCAGGGTTGGACCTGGGCGAGCCGAGCCGCGCGTCGCCGGCAGGCCGGTCAGTCGGTCGCGATCGCCATCGGTGGCGGGCTCATGGCCCTCGTCGCCGCCGTGTCGCTGGCCGGGCTCCTCATGCTGGTCCTGCTCTTTTACCTCGGCTGAGCGACCGCGCTGGTACGATTCGGGTCATCCGGCCGATCGACGCCCCCATCGTCTAGAGGCCTAGGACGCCACCCTTTCAAGGTGGAGATCAGGGGTTCGAATCCCCTTGGGGGCACCACTTCCCGCCACGGTCACGCCCCGTCACGGTAAGGTGGTCGGAGCGTTCACACTGAGCACGAGGGGGAACCCGAGCCCGTTGGCCACACGCCTCGCCTTGGCGGCCTTCGCCGCCCTCATCGCCGCTTCCGTCGTGGCGCCCGGCGCCGCTCGAGCCGCCCACCCGATTCCCGGCGCCACGGTCGTCCAGTCCGGCCTCGTCGTGCCCTGGGACGTCGCCTTCGCACCGGATGGGCGGATGTTCGTCACCGAGCGCCCGGGACGGATCCGGGTCTACGCGAGCGGCGCGCCCGGCGCGGCCCAGCTGAGCGTGACGACGATCGAGGACGTGCGCGCCGAGCATGAGGCCGGCGCGATGGGCGTCGCCGTCGACGTCGACTTCGCGACGAACCCGTGGATCTACGTCTGCGCCTCGCGTGACGAGGACGGCTCGGCGGGAGAGGAACCCTGGGTCAACGAGGTGCTGCGCTACACGGTCAATGCGGACGGGACGCTCGCTGACAATCCGCTCGTCCTGCCCGGGGTCGTCGGCGCGGTCGCGAACACGCAGCACAACGGCTGCGCGGTCGAGATGGACACGAACGGCTACCTGTTCGTCACGATCGGCGACGGCGGCGTCGGGACGACCGCCCAGGATCCGAACAGCCTGAACGGAAAGATCCTGCGGCTGCATCGAGACGGGTCGGTGCCTGCCGATAACCCGGACCTCGGCGCGGGCGCGACCGCGGTGTACAGCCTCGGTCATCGGAACCCGCAGGGCCTCGCCTTCGCCCCGGGCAGCGGCGCCACCTACGCGGTCGAGCACGGCCCGAACGTGAACGACGAGATGAACCTCATCGTCGCGGGCGGCAACTACGGCTGGCCGTGCTACACCGGCGCCTCGACCGCGAACTCGACCACCGGCTGCGGCCCCGCATCGGACTACCGAGCGCCGGTGTGGTCCTCGGGACCGGCGACGATCGCCACCTCGGGCATGACCTTCCTCGACCACCCGGACTGGGAGAGCTGGAACGGCAGCGCCGTCGTCGCGCAGCTCAAGGAGCAGGACCTGCGGCGGTTCACGCCGACCGAGAGCGGGGCGATGGAGCAGGTCAGCCTGCTCTTCGACGGCGCCTTCGGGCGGCTGCGGGCGGCGACCGTGGCTCCGGACGGCGCGCTCTACGTCACGACGTCGAACGGCGCCGGGGACGAGGTCATCCGGATCGAGCCGCGGCCGGTCGTCGTCGACCGCTACGCCGGCAGCGATCGCTACGCGACAGCAGCCGCCGTGTCCGCCGGCACCTTCCCGGTTGGGACGCCGGTCGTCCACGTCGCGACGGGCGCGACGTATCCCGACGCCCTCGCCGGCGGCGCGGCGGCGGCCCGCGATCGAGGCCCGGTGCTGCTCGTCACCCAGAACACGATTCCATCGGCCACGGCGGCCGAGCTGACGAGGCTCAAGCCGAATCGCATCGTCGTCCTGGGTGGGACGGGCGCGATCTCGTCGGCGGTCCAGAGCCAGCTCGGCACCTATGCGCCCGGCGGCGTCACGCGGGCGGCGGGGCCGGATCGGTTCGCGACGGCGGCCGCGATCGCGCGCAGCTTCGCGCCGGGCGTTCCGGTGACGTACATCGCCACCGGGATGGACTACCCCGACGCCCTCGCCGGCGTGCCGGCGGCGGGAGTCGAGGGCGGGCCGATTCTGCTCGTGACGAGCAACACGATCCCCGCCAGCACCGCCGCGGAGCTCGAGCGCCTCAAGCCGGGCCGCATCGTGATCCTGGGCGGCACCGGCGTCGTCAGCGCCCAGGTCGCGACGAACCTCCAGCAGTACACGGCCAGCGGCATCGTCCGACGCTCCGGCAGCGATCGCTACGCGACCGCCGTCGCGATCTCGCGCGCCACGTTCGCGCCCGGGGTGCGCCAGGCCTTCGTCGCGACCGGCGTGAACTACCCGGACGGCCTGACCGGCGGCCCGGCGGGCGCCCACGTCCGCGGACCGCTCCTGCTCGTGCCGGGCACGTCGCTGCCGGCGTCGGTCCGTGACGAGCTCCTGCGCCTGGACCCGGAGCGCGTCACGATCCTCGGCGGAACCAGCGTCGTGACTGAGGCGGTCCGCGCCGAGATCGAGGCGCTCCTCAACCCCTGATCAGATGTGGTTGATCTCGACCCGATCGCCACAGTTCGGGCAGTAGAGCAGCAGGAGCTTCGGGTCCTCGGGGACCGGGCGCCAGGAGTAGACGTCCTCCTCGGAGATCCCCTCCCCACAGCGCGGGCACTCGTAGCCCAACTCGAGCCACTGATCGCGCGGGATGTTCTGGCGGCCCATCAGCGGTCGGGCGGCGGAGGCGGCGCCCATCCGGGCTTGGGACCGGCCGGCGGCTCGGCGTCGCCCTCGGTCGCGTCGGCGGCCACGATCGCGGCGCGCGTCGCCTCGGCCTTGTCGGAAGGCGCGATGAGCGGATACGACATCGCGTCGTAGCCGGGCCAGCTGCCGACGTCGCCGTCGCGAATCATGACCTGGGCCTTCGAGAAGGCACCGGTCACGTCGCGAACGGATCGGTCCAGCACCTGGAGGTCGCGACCGGTGACCTGCTTGAGGGCCGCCGGCAGGGTCTCGACGAGGTACGCCGGATTCGGGTCGGTGCGCAGCGCAAGCTCGATCGCGGCAAGGACGTCCTCGTCGGGCAGGTCGCGCGGCAGCGGCCGGCTGATGTAGGTCATCAGCGGGTCCCGGCTCGGCCCTTTGAAGGTGCGGACGAGTGACTTGATCATGGGCCGCGCGATTGTACCGTCCCTGCCCGCGACGGGGTCGATGCAACGCCGGTTGGTATACTCACGTCCCCTGTAGACGAACGGTCGCCGCCGTCTCGCGCGCCCTTCGAGCAGGCATGCGCCGTGCGCTGGACCACGCAGGTAAGGAGTATCGAGTCATCACCGTGCGCGTCAGAAAGGCCGTCCTCCCCGCCGCGGGGTTCGGCACCCGCTTCCTCCCCGCGACGAAGGCGCTTCCCAAGGAGATGATGCCGCTCGTCGACCGGCCGATCATCCAATACGCGGTCGAGGAGGCGGCGGCGTCGGGGATCGACCAGATCATCATCGTCATCGCGACCGGGCGCAGCGCCATCGAGGATCACTTCGACTCGAACGCGTCGCTCGAGCGCTGGCTGGAGGAGCGCGGCGACATCGAGATGCTGCGGACGATCCGGCGGCTCAGCGAGTTCGGCACGGTCGCCTTCGTCCACCAGCGCGAGCAGCTCGGCCTGGGGCACGCCGTGCTCATGGCCAAGGACCTCGTCGGCGACGAGCCGTTCGCGGTCCTCCTCTCCGATGACGTGATGCTCAACCCGTCGGGCGAACCGGTCACGAAGCAGCTCATCGACGCGCACATCGCGCACCGCGGCTCGGTCGTCGCCGTCCAGCGCGTCGACCCGGCCGACGTGAGCCGCTACGGCATCCTCGAGCCGCACCACGAGGAGGGGCGGCTCGTCGAGATCCGCGACCTCGTCGAGAAGCCGGCCGTCGGCGACGCCCCCTCGGACCTCGCGGTCCTCGGACGGTACGTCCTGACCCCGAAGATCTTCGACGTGCTCGAGCAGACGAGCCGGGGATCGGGCGGCGAGATCCAGCTGACCGATGCGATCCGCGCCCTCATCCAGGAGCAGCCGGTCTTCGGTTTCCAGTTCGAGGGGACGCGCCACGACGCGGGCACACGCCTCGGCTGGCTCAAGGCGAATGTCGCGCTGGCGCTCGAGTCGGACAGCGCCGACGAGTTCCGTGCCTACATCCGCAGTCTCGACCTGCGAGACTGACCCACGTGGAGATGATCGGCAGGCTGATCAGCGGCCGATACCGGCTCATCGCCCCGCTCGGCGAGGGCGGCATGGCCACGATCTGGCGTGCCGTCGATGAGCAGCTCGACCGGGAGGTGGCGGTCAAGCTCCTCCGGCCGCAGTTCAGCTCGGATGCCGGGTTCGCCGCCCGCTTCAAGCAGGAGGCGCGATCGGCCGGCGGCCTGAGCCACCCGAACATCGTCAGCGTCTACGACTACGGCACCGACGGGGCCGATGGCGACCAGTACATCGTCATGGAGCTCGTCGAGGGGCGCGATCTGTCGGCGATCCTGCATGACCGGCGCACCCTTTCGGTCGACGACGCCGTCCGCGTCGCGATCGGCGTGGCGAGCGCGCAGGATGTGGCGCATCGCAAGGGGATCGTCCATCGCGACGTGAAGCCGGGCAACATCATCATCACCGACGCCGGCGACGTGAAGGTCACCGATTTCGGCATCGCGCGCGCGGTCGCCGAGGCGTCGATGACGGTGACCGGCACGACGCTCGGATCGGTCCACTATTTCAGCCCCGAGCAGGCGCGCGGCGACGAGGTGACCGGCGCCTCCGACGTCTACGCGCTCGCCATCGTCCTGTACGAGATGCTGACCGGCCGGCGGCCCTTCGAGGCGGACTCCGCCGCCGCGGTCGCGCTCAAGCGTCTGAACGAGGATCCGCTCCCGCCGAGCGCGCTCGGCCACGCCCTGCCGCCCGGCCTCGAGTTGATCGTCATGCGCGCCATGGCGCGCGAGCCGGGCGAGCGATTCCCCGATGCCGGGGCCTTCGCCGAGGCGCTGCGCGTCTGGCGCCGCGCCCCCGATGCCATACCGCCGCTCGCCGCCGGTGCCGCCGGGGCGGCCGTCGCCACGACGCCGCCGGCCGGGGAGCCGACCGTCTACGTGCCGCCGCGCGTCACCCGCCCGGCCGACCGGATGCCGGTCGCGCCCCCGCCGCGCCGCCCGGACGCCTACACCCGACCGCGCGACGACGGGCAGCCATGGTGGATGTGGCTGCTCGCCGTGCTCGCCGTCTTCCTCCTCGGAGCGATCGGCTTTCTCGCCGTCCAGCTGCTCAACCCCGGAGGAACCGGCGCCACGCCCGAACCGAGCACCCCGCTCGTCACCGTCCCGAACTGCGATGGCGTCGCCCTCGCCTCGCTGCGAACGCAGGCAACTGCGCTCGACCTGATCGTCGAGCGAGAGGACGAGGAGTCCGAGGAGGTCGAGGAGGGTCGCGTCATCCGCTGCGACCCCGCGACCGGCCAGGATGTCCCCGAGGGATCGATCATCACCGCCTTCGTCTCGAGCGGTGAGGAGGAGGTCGCCGTGCCGCGACTGCGCGGCCAGACCGAGGAGCAGGCACGCTCGACACTCGATCGGTTCGACCTCACGGTCGGCGCGATCCAGCGGGAGCCGGACCCGTCCATCCCGGAGGGATCGGTCATCCGCAGCGAGCCGAACGAGGGCGTCGACGTGGAGGCCGGATCGCAGGTCGACCTCGTCATCAGCACCGGCCCGACGCCGACCCCCACGCCGACGCCGACGCCGGAGCCGACGCCGGTCCCGCCGGAGCCGACGCCGACGCCGGAGCCGCCCGAGCCGTCGCCAACGCCGGCGGCGTAGGAGCTCGGCGAACCGCGGCACGCCCGATGCTAGGATGCTCGTACGCTTCGAATCCCACGCTGGAGGCAGTCTCGCGCATGGCCACCCTCGCCCCGATGACGGTCGACGAGTCGACCTTCGAATCGGAGGTCCTCAACGCCGATAAGCCGGTCCTCGTCGACTTCTGGGCGGCGTGGTGCGGCCCCTGCCGTCTCGTCTCGCCGGTGGTCGAGAGCTTCGGGCAGAAGCACGGCGATCGGATCGCCGTCGCCAAGGTCAACACCGACGAGAACCAGCAGCTGGCGATGCGCTACAGCATCTTCAGCATCCCGACCCTGATCGTGTTCGAGAACGGCCGGGAGGCGACTCGCCTCGTCGGGTACATGCCCGAGGAGGTCATGGAGGAGCGGCTCAGCCGGTTCCTGGCCTGACTCCCCGCGGGGGCAGCCGGTACACTCCCCCGCGAGGAGGGCTGCCCGAGCACCGATGATCATCAAGACCGAACGCCGCGCCGGTGGCGACCGACGCACGGCCGACGATCCGTTCGCGCCGGACCGCCGCGGCGACGATCGACGCACGATGTGCTGGGAGGTCGAGAACTGCGACCTCACGATCCGGTACCGGTGCCCGGCCTTCATCCTACGCCGCCCGTGCTGGGAGCTGTGGGCGGTCGAGGGCATCGGCCCGGCGCGCGCCTGCTGCCACAACGACAAGGAGTGCGAGCCGGGTCGCTGCGTCATCGCCGAGAAGCGATTCGCCGGCACGGCCGAGCTCGAGGTGCACGTCGGCCGGCGCGGCATGCCG
>CAZKFP010000149.1:0-7685 GCA_964552085.1 uncultured Steroidobacteraceae bacterium | reverse complement strand
CAGCCTCGACTCGAGGCCCGGGGGCAGCATCGATGCGAGCGTCGTGCCGATCGGCGCGCGGTAGTAGGCCGAGATCTCCTCGGCGAGCGTGAGGAGCTCCGGCGTGAGCATCGGGGCCGAGACGACCGCCTCGACCGCCTTGAGCTCGGCCGCGGCCGGCTCGGCATCCCCGTCGAGGAGATACCCGAGGGCCAGGCGCCTCCCGTATGGCACGAGCACGAGCGACCCGGGCCGGGCGTCGTCGAGCGCGGCCGGCAGGAGGTACGTGAAGGTTCGCTCCGGGCGGTCGGCGAGCGCCTCGACGGCGACCCGCACCGGGCGCGCGTCGGTGCTCATCGTCGCGGGCTCAGACCTGTGGGCGGCGCGGTGGCTCGCGACGGGCCTCGGCCTGGATAATCTCCCAGATCTGCTCGGCCGCCTCCTCCGGATGGTCGGTCTCGTTGACGACGACGTGGTCGTAGTCGTCGATCTCTGCGATCCAGCGCTCGGCGTCGTGGCGACGGCGCTCCAGGCTGGCCTCCGACTCGGAGCCGCGGGCGCGCAGCCGCTGGGTGAGGTCCTCCATCGACGGGGGCATGACGAACAGGAGCAGCGCATCGGGCACCTTGCGCCGCACGCTGCGCGCCCCCTCCGGGCTGATCGTCAGGATCGCGTCGCGTCCGGCGGCGAGGATGCCGCGGACCTGGTCGACAGGCGTGCCATACCAGTGCCCGTGGTTGTTCGCGTGCTCGAGCAGCCCGTCGCGCGCCTTCAGGTCGCTGAACTCCGCGTCGGTCAGGAAGTGGTAGTGCACCCCGTCGATCTCGTCCGCGCGCCGCCGGCGGGTTGTCGCCGTCACGATCGGCACGACCTGCGGTCGTCGCCGCGCCAGCTCCGCCACGACGGTGCTCTTGCCGACGCCCGACGGCCCGCTCACGACGACGAGCATCGGGTTCGGGAAGGTCATGCGCTTCTCGGTCTCGCTCACGCCTCCACCTCCGCGCCGACGCCCGTCGGGAGGCGGCCGGCCGTGACGCGCACGCCCGCGTCCTCCAGGCAGGCCGCGAGGTCCGGCGGCAGCTCGCTCCAGGCGCGCAGGCGGGCGCCGTCGATCGGCCGCTCGAGACCGAGCCGCGCGGCGTGGAGGAACTGGCGCTGCAGCCCGCCCGGCCCCTCGCCGCCGCCGTATCGGACGTCGCCCGCGATCGGCAGGCCGAGGTAGGCAAGATGCGCCCGGATCTGGTGCGTCCGGCCGGTGAGCGGCCGCAGCGACAGTAGCGTGTAGCCATCGCTCGCCGCTAGCCGCTCGTACTCGGTCACCGACTCCCTGCCGCCGGCCGTAACGGCCATGCGCTGCCGATCGCGCGGGTCCCGCCCGATCGGCGCCTCGACCCGCCCGCGTGGGGCCGGCGCCTCGCCACGCACGAGCGCGAGGTACGTCTTCTCGATGCTCCGGTCGCCGAACTGCCGCATGAGCGAGGCCTGCGCGGCATCGGTCTTGGCGACGACGATGAGGCCGCTCGTGTCCTTGTCGAGCCGATGCACGATTCCCGGCCGGCCGACTCCCGCCACCGAGCCGAGGGGCTCGCCGCGGTCACGGGCACGCCCGAGGAGCGCGTTGACGAGCGTCCCGCCGCCGTGCCCGGCCGACGGGTGCACGACGAGCCCGGCCGGCTTGTCGACGATGAGCATCGAGGCGTCCTCGTACGCGATCCGGAGCGGGATCGACTCCGGCTCGAGCGACTCGTCGGGCGGCGCCGTCAGCTCGACGCTGATCCGCTCCCCGCCCGCCAGGCGGTCGCTCGACCGACGCCGCCCGCCGTCGACGAGCGCCCGGCCGTCACCGATGAGCCGCTGGGCGTGCGCCCGGCTGATGCCGGCGACCGCGGCAACCACGACGTCGACGCGCCCTGCCGACGCGGGTCCCTCAACGGTGCGATCCGTCGCCGTCATGCAGCCCGCCCGTCACGAGCCTGGCGCCGATCGGCCAGGCCGAGGTAGAGCACGAGCACGCCGATGCCGAGGACGACCGCCGAGTCGGCCACGTTGAAGGTCGGGAAGCGCGTCTCGCCGAGACCGACGCTCACGAAGTCGACGACGTAGCCGAGGCGGAGCCGATCGGTCAGGTTGCCGAGCGTGCCGGCGAGGATCGTCCCGAGCACGACGTGGATCCAGGGACCGCGGTCCTGGAAGGCGCGGAAGAAGTACCCGATCATGACGAGCGCAAGGGCCGTGACCGGCAGGAAGAGCCAGATGGCCCCAGGGAACAGGCTGAAGGCGGCTCCGGTGTTCTGCACGTACCAGATCCGGACGAGATCGCCGATGACGTCGTGGCTCTCGCCGACGCGCATGCTCGCCACGACGAGAAGCTTCGTCACCTGGTCGCCGACGTAGAGGGCGATCGCCGTGCCCGCCAGGACGAGCGCGGGCCTCAGTGACGCGTCGCGTTCGTTGCTGGCCTCCACGAATCCCACTCTAGCCGACGCGGCCGGATCAAGCCCGTGCCACGGAGAGCTCCAGCTCGACGCCTTCGAAGGCGAACGTCTCGCGCAGGTCGGCGTCGGGCAGTGCCACGCCCACCTCGAGAAGCACGCCCGTCGCGAGCAGCTCGTCGGCCAGCCACGCGCGGTGCGCGGCAAGCCGCTCGACCGACTCGCGATCCGCCGCGATCCCGACCCGGATTCGATCGCTGATCTCGTACCCGGCCGCCCGCCGCATGGCCTGCAGACGATGCGCGACCTCCCGCGCCAGGCCCTCGGCCGCCAGCTGGTCGTCGAGCGTCGTGTCGAGCGCGACGAGCAGGTCCCCGTCCTCGGCGACCTCGTGGCCCGGCCGGGCGCGCGCGGTGAGCTCGAACTCGTCGGCCTGCAGGGTCACGCCGCCGGCCTCGACAGTGCCGTCCTCGCGCAGCTCCCAGGCGCCCGATCGAACAGCGCCCATGATCGCGCCAACGGCGCTGCCGTGACGGGGGCCGATGACCGGCAGGAGCGGGTAGAGCGTGCGCTCGACCATATCGGACTCGTTCGAGATGAGCTCCATCGTGCCGACGTTCAGCTCCTCGAGCACCTCCCTCGTCAGCTCGACGGCCACGCCCGCGTCGAGGCTGAAGCCACCGCGCGCGACGGCCGGCAGCTTGACGCGCACGGCACGCAGGGGCTGCCGCGTCCGAACCCCCGATGCGGACCGCGCCGCGCGGCCGAGCGCGACGGTGCGACGCGCCAGGCTGACCGCAGCTTCGACCTCGGCATCCGCGCGCCCGGCAGGCGTAGGGGCATCGGTCAGGTGCACGCTGTCGGCCTCGGTCGCATCGATCGAGACGACGAGGTTCTCCCACATCGCGTCGGCGATGTGGGGCGTGATCGGGGCGATGAGCCGGCAGACCGTCGTGAGGACCTCGTACAGCGTCGAGTACGCGGCGTGTTTGTCGGCGTCGAGCTCGCCCTTCCAGAAGCGCCGCCGGTTGCGCCGGACGTACCAGTTCGAGAGGTCCTCGACGAACGACTCGATGACGCGGGTCGCGCGCATCGCGTCGTACGCATCCAGCGCCTGGCGCACCTCTGCGACGACCGTGTCGAGGCGCGACAGGATCCATCGGTCGAGGAGCGTCGGGGCGCCAGCGCCGCCCGCGGGATCCGGCGTCCACGCGTCGAGCCGGGCATACGTCACGAAGAAGCCGTACGTATTCCAGAGCGGCAGGAGGAAGCGCCGGACGATCTCGTGGGCCGGCCCGTAGCCGAAGCGAAGGTTCGTGGCGGGATTGGCGGCGGCGTACATCCAGCGCATGACGTCGGCGCCGATGCGATCGGCGGCCTCGTCGAACGGGATCGAGTTCCCCTTCGACTTATGCATCTCCTCGCCGTTCTCGTCGAGGAGCAGCGCGTAGCTGAAGAGCGTGCGGGCCGGCGCCTCGCCGGTCATGACCGTCGACTCGGTCAGCAGGGCGTAGAACCAGTTTCGGAACTGGCCGGGGAACGACTCGCTGATCCAGTCGGCCGGATACCACTCGCGCCAGTACTCGCGATCCGTGTTCCACCGCAGCGTCGACAGGGCGACGATGCCGGCGTCGAGCCACGGGTTCCCGACGTCGGGCGTGCGCCTGGACCGGCCACCGCAAGAGGCACACTCGACCTCGACCTCGTCGATCCAGGGGCGGTGCGGCGAGTGACCGTCGAAGGCATCCCATCCGGCGACCGCGCGCTCGCGCAGCTCCTCCTTCGAGCCGATCACCTGCCAGCCGTCGCAGTCGGTGCACTCCCAGATCGGCAGCGCGAGCCCGTAGTAGCGCTTCTTGCTGATCATCCAGTCGCCCATGTTGCGAAGCCAGTCGAGCTCGCGCTCCTCGAGCCCGATCCCGGCCGGCAGCCACCGGACCGCGCGGGTCGAGTCGCCGATCGGCTGACGCAACGGGTCCATGGCGATGAACCACTCGTCGACGAGGCGGAAGATGAGCTGCGTGTCGCACCGCCAGCAGTGCGGGTACGAGTGCGCGTAGCTCTCCTTCGCCACGAGCAGGCCCTTCGACTCCAGGTCGGCGACGACGTCGCGCGCGAGGTCGCGTGCCGGGTCCTCGGTCGCCCCCGCCGAGCGGCCGGTCTGCCATCCGAACCCCTCGCCGAAGATCCCGAACTGGTCGATCGGATCGATCACCGGCAGGTCATACGCTCTGGACAGCGCGAAGTCCTCCTGGCCACAGCCCGGGGCGATGTGGACGATGCCGGTTCCCTCCGCGTCCGAGACCTCGTCCCACGGGATGACCCGATGCGCCACGCCGGCGACGGCGGGCAGCTCGTCGAACGGCCCGGCGTAGGCGAGGTCGACGAGCTCGGACCCGGGCGCCTCGCGCACGACGGTCGCGTCACGCGCGACCCGCACCTTCGAGCCGGCGGAGACCCACCATCGCCGTCCGTTCGCGCCCTCCACGAGCTGGTACGTCAGCCCTGGATGGACGGCGGCGGCGACGTTACTCGACAGGGTCCAGGGCGTCGTCGTCCAGACGAGGAGGTCCTCGCCGTCGTGCCCGTCGCTCGTGATCGGCAGGCGCACGGTCACCGAGAGGTGCTTGACGTCGCGGTACCCCTCCGCCGCCTCCATGTTGCTGATGCCGGTCCCGCAGCGCGGGCACCACGGCATGACGTCATGACCGCGGTAGAGGAGGCCCCGGCGATGGCACTCGGCGAGGAACGCCCAGACCGCGTAGTTGTTCTCGTCCGAATTCGTGTAGTAGCTGTTCTCCCAGTCCATCCAGTAGCCGAGCCGCTTGCTCTGCTCGGTCTGCATGGCGGCGTACGTGTCGACCCACGCCTTGCAGCGCTCGACGAAGCGGCCGATCCCGTACTCCTCGATCTGCCGCTTGTCGTTGAAGCCGAGGTCGCGCTCGACGTTCACCTCGATCCACAGTCCCTGGCAGTCGAAGCCGTTCTGGTAGCGCTGCCGCTCGCCGAGCATCGTGTGATAGCGCTGGTAAAGGTCCTTGTACGTCCGGCCCCACGCGTGGTGCACGCCCATCGGGTTGTTCGCCGTGATCGGCCCGTCGACGAAGCTGAAGCGCTTCTCGGCCGCGTCGTTGCGGGCGAGGTAGCGGGCCATCGTGTCGCGCTCCCGCCAGCGCTCGATCACCTCGCGCTCGAGCGCGGGGACATCCAGCTTGCTCTCCACCGGCTTGAACATGCGGTCGCAGCTCCAGATATGAAAAAACCCGTCCCGACAATCCGGGACGGGAACGGCTCCCGCGGTACCACCCGCGCTTGACCGACGCACACGCGCGCGGTCCACTCGACCTGCCTGCTGTATCGGGGGGCGGCCCGGGAGGCGTTACGCACGGCGGGTGCCGTTTGGCGCTCCGGCTCGGGAGGGATGACGCTCGTCGCCGATGCCGCCTGCTTTCACCGTCCCAGGCTCGCTCGTGGCTCGGTGATGACGCGCGCCGCGGCTCCGTCCTCGCCGTTCTTCGATTGGCCGCCGATGGTCGCAGCGACCCGGCGTCGTGTCAATCAGGCGCCGATGAGGGCACGACCGATGAAGACCGACGCGGCCAGCCCACCGGCCACGACGACCCCGACGATGCGAGGCCACCAGGCGAGGGCCATGATCGCTCCGACCGAGGTGGCCGGGCCGGCCAGTACGAGGGCGAGGGAGGTGAGGCGGGCGAGGTCGGTCCCCTCCTCCGGGATGCGGCCGAGGTACGTGCCCGCGCCCCAGGCGATCCCGGCGCCGACCATCGGCAGCAGCACGAAGGCCGCCCGTGGCCGCGGCCGCCGAAGGAAGCCGCGTGACGCCCGGCCCAGCCGGCCGCGGGCTGCTGGCGTGACCGGTGTCTCGGGGACCGGTGCCTCGGGGACCGGTGCCTCGGGGACCGGTGCCTCGACCGCCACGGTGGTCCCGGATGCCGTGGCCGGTGCCGGGAGGGCGGCCGGTGGCGCTTCCGGCGCGGCGGCGCGCTCTTCGGCCAGGCGCGCGCGCTCGATCCCGGTCAGCTCGGGCTCGGCATCCTCTTCGGGTGGGCCAGGGACCGGCTCGGCCGGCTGTGGCGGACGCTCGACGAGCGCCTCGAGACGCCGCCGGGCTCGCGCGGCCCGCGACAGGGCGTCGAGCAGCTCGTTGTCGTTCGCGGCCGCGATCGCGAGCCGGCCGCGCTCGGTCGGGACGAGGATCGCGCTCCGCGTCGGGGCGAGCCGGACGATCTCGATCTCCTCCTCGCCGCGCAGCCGCGCGGGTCCGATCGGCCAGCCGAACAGGCCGCCCCGGCGCCGGAGGCGCGAGGCGCTCACGCCACGCAGCCGCACGCGCGTGACGGGACCCGGCGAGAGGGGGTAGATGCGCTCGCCGCCGAGCCACGAGACGCAGACGGCCGACTCCTCGACGTCGAGACGGATGCTGAGCAGGTAGATCGCGCGTACGACCCCGACGAGCACGAAGAGCGCGCCGCCGGCGATCCCCATCAGCTGTCCGGTCCCCGCCTGCGTGACAGCCGCCGCGACCCCGAGCGCGAGGCCGACGAGAAGGAGGAGCACCGGGATCGCGAGCAGCCGCGTCAGCGACCGCGCGAGGCGGATGCGCGCGATGGGAGGGAGGCGCGACATCGGCGGCTACGCCTTCTCGGTGACGCGGTACTCGAGGTACCGGCCGGTCAGCAGGCGCGTCTGCGCGTCGAGCGCCGGCAGCGTGCTGAAGAAGATGCCGACGAACGGCAGCCCAAGCCACTGGACGTAGCTCAGGACTACCTGTGCGCGACCCCACTCGGCCGGACGCGGCGGGACGATGCGCTGCTCGATGACGACGAGGACGAAGAGGCTGACGAGCGCCATCGTGAGCATGACGCTGGCGAAGAGCGGCAGGTTCTGGCCGAGGGTCGTCGCCGCGAAAGCGGGGTTGATGAGCAGCGGGACGGTGGCGCCGAACATGACGACGAACGGCGCGATCGCCCAGTTGATGTGCTCACCGAACAGGTTGACGACGCGCCAGAAGCGCGACCAGAACGGGATCTCGGAGTGGGCGATCGCGTTCTGGATGACGTATGGGATGTCGGTCACGCCCCACGCCCAACGACGCGCCTGGAGGTACTGCTCGGCCATGCTGCGCCAGTAGCCCTTCGCGCGGACCGCGTCACCGAAGATCGGGATGAAGAGCGGGACGGCGCGGAACCGGTCGCCGTAGCGGAAGTAGCTCTTCCAGTAGAAGCGGCTGTCCTCGGGGATCGCATCGGTCGC
>CAZKFP010000148.1:0-14267 GCA_964552085.1 uncultured Steroidobacteraceae bacterium | reverse complement strand
CGTAACCGACTTCGACGACCATCCTGCCGAGGAGGTGAGCGACGTCCCCGACGTCGTCATCCAGGCCCAGGTCGACGTCGAGCGCGTCGTCGCCGCCGAGCCCGACCTCGTGCTCGCCGCGGGCAATGAGATCACCCCGTCGAGCGTCATCGCCCAGCTCGAGGGGCTCGATCTCACGATCCTCGTGCTCTATCCCGACTCGCTCGAGGCGGTCTACGCCGACATCGAGCTCGTCGGCCGGGCCGTCGGGGCGGAGGCGTCCGCCGCCGATCTCGTGGGCGAGATGCGCGAGGAGGTCGACGCCGTCGTCTCCGCGGTCGAGGGGGTCGATCGACCTCGGACGCTGTACGAGGTCTTCCATGCCGAGGGCTTGACGTACACCGCGGGCGAGGGTTCCTTCCTCGCTTCGCTCATCGAGCTCGCCGGTGGCGCGCCGGTGACGGGCGACGCGCAGGGCCTGCTGGCCGCCGAGCAGCTGGTCGCGACCGACCCGCAGCTCATCCTCCTCGGGACCGCCTCGTACGACACCAACCTCGCCGATCGGGCCACGGCACGCGACGCGGTCGCCGGCCGGGCAGGCTGGGCCGACCTGGCGGCCGTGCGGGACGGGCGCGTCGTGCCATACCTCGACGACATCGTCACGACCCGGCCCGGGCCGCGCATCGTCGAGGGGCTCCGCGCGCTCGCGCGCGCGATCCATCCGGATCGGTTCGACTGAGCATGCGCGCCGGCGCCGCCGCCCCGCCGCTCGCCCTGGGTCCCAGCGTCGGGCGGGCGACCGCCGTCCTCGTCACCGGGGTCGTCCTGCTGATGCTCGTCGCGCTTGTCGCCGTCGCATCGGGCACGAGCGGCGTCGGGGTGGGGGACGCCCTCGCCATCGTCACCCACCGCCTGTTCGGAATCGGGCCGGTGACCTGGCCGGCGTCGTCGGAGACGATCGTCTGGGAGCTGCGTCTCCCGCGCGTCGCCGCCGGCATCGTCGTCGGTGCCGGGCTCGGCTGCGCCGGCACGGTGTTCCAGGCCCTCCTGCGTAACCCGCTCGCCGATCCGTACATCATCGGCACGGCAGCCGGCGCGTCGCTCGGGGCGGTCGGAGCGCTGCTCGTCCCCACCCTGTTGCCGGTCGCCCTCGCCGGATGGCTGGGCCTCGGCCTCGTGCAGGTGATGGCCTTCGCCGGCGGCCTGGCCGCGGTCCTGGCGGTGTACGCGATCGCGCGCGGGCGCGGCGGGACGCCCGTCGTCACCCTGCTACTCGCTGGCTACGCCGTATCATCGCTGCTCGCCGCGGGCGTCGCGCTCCTCATGTTCGTCTCCGGCGACCGTCTTGCGGCCGTCGTGAGCTGGCTGCTCGGGTCGCTCGCCGGCGCGAGCTGGTCGCGGCTGGCGTTCGCGGCTCCGCTCATCGTCATCAGCTTCTTGCTGCTCGTCGTGCGCTGGCGGCGGCTCAATGCGCTTCTCCTCGGTGAGGCCCAGGCGACCCACCTCGGCGTCGAGGTGGAGCGGGAGAAGCTCATCCTCACCGGCCTCGCCGCGCTCGCCACGTCGGCCGGCGTCGCCATCTCCGGCACGATCGGCTTCGTCGGGCTCGTCGTGCCGCACCTGCTGCGGCTCGCGTTCGGGCCCGATCATCGCCTGCTTTTGCCGGCGAGCATGGTGTACGGCGCCGTCCTCCTCTCCCTGGCCGACCTCGGCGCGCGCATGGTCGGCGGGATCCCGGTCGGGGTCGTGACCGCGCTGATCGGCGCCCCCTTCTTCCTCTGGCTCCTGCGCTCGTCGCTGGTGGTCCATGACTGAGCCGGTCGCGCAGCTCGACGCGGTCTGGGCGAGCTACTCCGCGACCGATGGCGGCCGCCGGGTGCTCGAGGGAGCAAACCTCTCGATCGCTTCGGGCGAGATGGTCGCGCTGCTCGGGCCGAACGGCAGCGGCAAGACGACGCTGCTCCGCGTCCTCGCCGGCACGCTCGGCGTGAGCCGTGGCACGGCGTCCCTCTTCGGCCGCCCGATTGGGGAGTGGTCGCGCACCGAGATCGCGCGCCGCGTGGCGGTCCTGCCCCAGGCGACCGAGCTGCCGGCCGGCTTCAGCGTCTCCGAGATCGTGGCACTCGGTCGCATCCCGCACGGCCGTAGCTGGTTCGGCCCCGACCCGGGCGACGCCGGTGCCGTGGCCGCCGCCCTGCGCGACGCCGATGCCGAGACCCTTGCCGCGCGACCCGCCAGCGAGCTGTCGGGCGGCGAGCGGCAGCGCGTGCTCGTGGCGATGGCGCTGGCCCAGGAGCCTCGGCTGCTGCTGCTCGACGAGCCGACGCTCCATCTCGACCTCGCACACCAGGTCGCTCTCGTCCGGACGCTGGCTCGGTTGCGGAGCACGCGACCACTCACCGTGCTGGCGGTCCTCCACGACCTCAACCTGGCGGCCGCCTTCGACCGCTCGGTCATCCTCCATCGTGGCCGCCTGGCTCCGGCGGGCCGGGCCGGCCAGCCGCTCGATCCGGCCCTCGCCCGCCGCGTCTTCGGGATTCCGATCGAGGAGGCGGTCACCTCGACGGGCCGCCGGGTCCTGGCCCTTGCCGCGCCGGCTCCGCACGAGGTCGAATGAACCTTTCCGCGCGCAGGACGCTATGACGTAAAAGGGCATCGTGGGGAGGTCGCTGTGCGCCTCCGCCGTGGCATGCGCCGTCCGCTCGGCCGGGCCCACACATCTGGACGCGCAAGGAGGTGGACGCAGCAGGTATAATCAACGGCCGGTCGGGCCGGACGCTCTTGTTGTGCGTCTCTCAGGTGCCCGCACACCGTTCCCCATCACCACTCCACTGGAGGGAGCAATGAGACGGACCAAGTGGAATGCGCTCGCATTCCTCTTCTCCGGAGCGCTTGTCCTTGCCGCGTGCGGCACACAGACAGGCCCTTCGGGATCGCCAGGCTCAGACGAGCCGGCACCAGGCACGGACGAGCCAGCTCCGACGGACGGCGCGTCCGAGGAGTTCGCGGATACGATCGTCATGGCGCTGGATGCGCAGGTCGGCAACATTTCGAACGCCAACACGGACGTTCCCACCGGCCGAATCACGGCGCTGATCTATGACTTCCTGTACACGATCGACGACACGCTCAGCCCGACCCCGCAACTCGCGACGGACCTCTGCGAGGTCAGCGAGGACGAGATCACCTGGACGTGCACGATCGTGGACAACGCGTTCTTCCACAATGGTGACCCGATCACCACGGACGACGTCGTCTTCACGTACGAGCTCGCCATGAGCGAGAACTGCACCTTCAACCCGTCGGTGTGCCTCAGCCCCTTCCTCGAAGGTGTGACGGCGATCGACGACACGACGGTGGAGTTCACGCTGATCGAGCCGTATTCGCCGTTCGCGACGTCGATCCTGCCGGCCATTGGCATCGAGTCGAAGGCCGTCATCGAGGCCGCCTACGCTGACTTCTCCGGTGGGACCGAGGATCTCGCCGCCGAGGACGTTGACGCCGCGCTCACCGCGATCGCGGATGCAACCGGCGCCGAGGAGCCCGACTCAGCCGCCTGCGAGGCTGCCGCTGCCGATGGCACGGCCATCCTCGACGACGCCGGTCTCGAGTACGGCTCGGCCGAGGACTTCGCGGCCGAGGACGACGACGGGCAGTGCGCCTTTGCGGACAGCCTGACGACGCAGCTCAGCGGCATCGCCGACCAGCTGGCCAGCGAGGGCACGGATGCCGTCGCCGCCGTCTACCAGCTGCTTTCGTTCAACCAGGAGCCGGTCGGCTCCGGCCCATTCCAGCTCGAGTCATGCGGCCTCGAGGGCTGCGTCCTGACCGCGTTCGAGGACTACTACCTCGGCGCGCCGGTCACGCAGACGATCGAGATGCCGATCTTCACCGACGTGGCGACCGCCGCTCAGGCGCTCGCGGCCGGTGAGCTCGACTGGGTCAACGACCTCACGCCGGACGCGCGCGCGGCCGTCGCGAGCGCTGTCGACGACGGCAGTGTCCAGCTGGCCGAGTACAACGACTTCGGCCACTACGAGATGCAGTACAACATGCACGAGTCGATTCCGCTCGCGGACGGCTCCGAGTTCCAGAGCCTGTTCTACGACGTGAACTTGCGTCAGGCCGTGCAGCACTGCATCGACAAGGCCGGCCTGGTCGAGATCGCGACCGACGGCAACGGCGTTCCGATCGAGGCGGACATTCCGCCGGCGTCGTGGGCCTTCAACACCGACCTCGCTCCTGTCGAGCGTGATGTCGACGCCGCCATGGCGCTCATCGAGAGCTCAGAGCTCCACGACTGGACCATGGGCGACGACGATGTCTACGTGAACGAGGACGGGGACCGGCTGTCGGCTCTCGTCTACGTCCGCGCGGGCCAGCAGGACCGCGTCGACTTCATGAACCTGCTCGCGGAGCAGGTGTCGGACTGCGGGATGGAGATCAACGTCGAGGCGGCTGACTTCCAGACCGTCCTGATCCCGGCCCTCAGCTGGCCGCACATCGCTCCGGGCCAGAACGAGCCGTGGCACGCCTACTTCGGTGGGTGGGGCGTCGGCGTCGATCCGGACCCGTTCGCGCTGTTCCACAGCTCGCAGTGCACCTCCCCGGAGCAGACGGGTTCGTACAACTACGTGTGCCTCCAGGATGACGAGATCGATCGTCTGATCGAGGAGGGGCTCGCTGTCTCCGACCAGGAGGAGCGCGCCCAGATCTACTTCGAGTACCAGGCACGCATGCAGGAGCTCCAGCCGTACCTGTTCGGCTGGTCGAACATCAACGCTGATGGTCTCTCCGCCGGCATGCAGTACACGGACGGGCCGCTTGAGCTCGATTCGCCGGCCTGGGGCTGGGAGCGTCACAAGCTCGCGAAGCTTGCCGACGGATAGTTGACCTGGCAGCGGGGCGGCCTGGCCGCCCCGCTGCTCAACGCCACACCGATCGGGTGAGTGGCGCTCCGGCGCCGCTCACCCGCCGATCCTCTACCTTCGTCGGACGGTTCGACCGCAGTCGCCCGATGACACGGGCAGAAACGAGATCGATACGACATGCTCACGTACATCGTTCGAAGGATCCTTCTTTCGATTCCGATCCTGTTTGGTGTCGCGCTGATCTCATTCCTGCTGGTGTACCTGGCCCCGGGTGATCCCCTGGCGGCCTTCCTCGTGCCGAACGTGCGGCCCGAGGTCGTCGAACGGCTCCGCGAGATCTACGGGCTCGGGAAGCCGATGCACGAGCAGTTCTTCGGCTTCATCACGAACTACGTCCAGATCTGGAACCCCGACGCGTGGGGCCTCAGCATCACGCACCGGCGGCCGGTCCTCGAGCTCATCGTCGAGCGCATGCCGGCCACCCTGCTGCTTATGGGCACGGCCCTCGCCGTGACGGTCGTCGTCGCCATCCCGCTCGGCATGCTGGCCGCCATCCGCCAGTACAGCCTTGCCGACAAGATCGTCACGACGTTCGCGACGATCGGGTACGCGATGCCGTCATTCGTCCTCGGCACGTACCTGCTCTACATCGGCGCCATCTGGCTCGGCGTCTTCCCATTCCGGGGCATGACGAGCAGTCTCAGCGTCGCCGGCGACCCCCTCGACGTCGCCTGGCACATGGTCCTGCCGGTCGCCAGCCTTTCGATCCAGAGCATCGCCGGCTGGTCCCGCTACATCCGCGCCACGATGCTCGAGGTCCTGCACCAGGACTACATCCGCACCGCGAGGGCGAAGGGACTGGGCACGAACCGGGTGAATTTCCGGCACGCACTGCGCAACACGCTCATCCCGGTCATCACGCTCTTCGGGCTCTCCCTGCCCGCGTTGCTCGGCGGGGCGGTCATCACCGAGCAGATCTTCTCGTGGCCGGGCCTCGGGTTCTTCGGCCTGCAGGCGGTCGCCCAGCGTGACTATCCGGTGATCATGGCGTTCGTCCTGCTCGGCGGCATTGCCGTCGTCGTCGGCAACCTCGTCGCCGACATCCTGTACGGGGTCGTCGACCCCCGCATCAAGTACTAGGGGGCCACGATGACTGAGACGACCTACGAGGCCCGCCGGGTCCAGCTCGAGGACACCGAGGACATCGACCGGACCGAGGTGCGCAGCTACTGGACGCTGGCGCGCCAGCGCTTCGTGCGCCACCGGCTCGCCGTCATGGGCGCGATCACCCTCGCCGTGCTCATCGTGGCCGCCATCGTCGTTCCGTTCATCACGGCGGACACGATCGGCGTGAGCGCCAGCCGTACCTTCGGCGCCGCCGAGATCTTCAACGAGGAGGGTGAGCTGACCCTCGCCCTGCTCGGCTACACCCGCGTCGGCAACAATCTCTTCGGCCAGCTCATGGCGGCCACCGGCACCTCGCTCATGATCGCCTTCGCCGCGGTGTTCCTCATCGTCATCATCGGCATCCTCATCGGCTCGGTCGCCGGGTTCGCCGGAGGCTGGGTCGACAACGTGCTCATGCGCGTCGTCGACATTGCGCTGGCGATGCCCGCCCTCTTCATCATCATCGCCTTCGTGGCCTTCTGGGGCGCCAGCGTGTGGACGGTCATCCTGGCGATCGGCATCACCGGCTGGACGCTCGCCGCGCGTCTCGTGCGGGCCGAGTTCCTCTCCCTGCGCGAGGCCGACTACGTCCAGGCCGCCCGGGCGCTCGGCGCGACGCCGCGACGCATCATTCTGCGGCACATGCTTCCGCCCGCCCTGGCGCCGATCATCGTGGCCGCCAGCCTCGGCGTGGCCGACTCGGTCGTCGTCGAGGCGGCGCTCAGCTTCATCGGCTTCGGCATCAGCGCCGAGCAGGCGAGCCTGGGCACCCTGCTGAACGTGGCCTTCGAGTATCTCAACCGGGAGCCGTACCTCGTCCTCTTCCCGAGCTTCGTGCTCATTCTCATCGTCCTCGCCGCCAACTTCCTCGGCGACGGCATGCGTGACGCTCTCGACCCGCGCCAGCGAGTCGAAGGGCAATGACGGTCGGTTCGCGATACGCCGGCCCGCTCCTCGAGATCACGGGCCTCAAGACTCACTTCTTCACCCAGGACGGAACGGTCAAGGCCGTCGACGGCGTGACGTTCCAGATCGCGCACGGCCAGACGCTGGGTGTCGTCGGCGAGTCCGGCTGCGGAAAGTCGATCACGGCCCTGTCGGTCATGCGCCTGATCGATCGCCCCGGCAAGATCGTCGCGGGATCGGTCGCCCTGAACGGCGAGGATCTCCTCACGCGCTCCGAGGAGGAGATGCGGGACATTCGGGGCGACCAGGTGAGCATGATCTTCCAGGAGCCGATGACGAGCCTGAACCCGGTCTTCACGTGCGGCGATCAGATCAGTGAGGCGGTCCAGCAGCACACCGCCGCCAGCACGCGCGAGGGTTTCGACCGGGCGGTCGAGATGCTGACGCTCGTCGGCATCCCCGACGCGCGACAGCGGGCGCGCGAGTACCCGCACCAGCTGTCCGGAGGGATGCGGCAGCGCGTCATGATCGCGATGGCCCTCTCGACCGATCCCGACCTGCTCATCGCCGACGAGCCGACGACCGCCCTCGACGTGACGATCCAGGCGCAGATCCTCGAGGTCATGCGCGACCTGCGCGAGAAGAACCGGATGGCGATTATGCTCATCACCCACGATCTCGGTGTCGTCGCGGAGATGGCCGACGAGGTCGTGGTCATGTATTCCGGCAAGGTCGTCGAGCGCGGCGACGTGCGGACGATCTTCGGCTCGCCGCATCACCCGTACACGCAGGGCCTGCTCCACTCGATCCCGCGCCTCGACGAGCGCGTCGAGCGGCTCGAAGTCATCAAGGGCACGGTGCCGTCGCCGTACAACCTGCCCGAAGGGTGCCTCTTCAAGCGACGCTGCCCGTTCCGCATGCCGATCTGCGACACGCCACCGCCCTACCGCCAGATCGGCGAGGAGCACGTCAGCCGCTGCTGGCTGACTCCGTCGGGGGAGAAGCCCGAAGCCGGCGAGGACGCGCCGCCGGAGGAGGCCGAGGCGGCCGCCGAGCAGCTCTCGGTGGAAGCCCGATGACGAGCCAGACGACGAGCGTCGTGGGCGACACGACGAGCGCCGGCCAGACGAGCGCGCAGCGAACCGAGGCCCGCGGCGGGGTCGTCGGTGCGGCGCTGCTCGAGGTGGACGACCTCGTCAAGCACTTCGAGATCCGTGGCGGGCTGATGGGGATCAGCAAGCTCGGAGCCGTGCGCGCCGTCGACGGGGTGAGCTTCAGCGTGCACGAAGGCGAGACGCTCGGCCTCGTGGGCGAGTCGGGCTGTGGCAAGACGACGCTCGGCAAGGTCATCCTGCGCCTCATCCCGCCGACCTCCGGTCGCGTGAGCTTCGAGGGCAAGCAGCTCTTCGACCTGAACGCCCGTGAGCTCAAGGCCGCGCGGCGGGACATCCAGGTCGTCTTCCAGGACCCGTATGCCAGCCTGAACCCGCGAATGAGCGTCGGCGAGATCGTCGGCGAGGGCCTCTACGTCCACGGCATGACGAACAAGCGCGAGCGCGAGTCGGCCGTTCGCGAGCTCCTCAAGCGCGTGGGGCTCAACCAGCAGCACATCCATCGCTACCCGCACGAGTTCTCCGGCGGCCAGCGCCAGCGCATCGGCATTGCCCGCGCGCTCGCCCTGCGCCCGAAGTTCGTCGTCTGCGACGAGCCGGTCAGCGCCCTCGACGTCAGCATCCAGTCCCAGGTGCTCAACCTGCTCAGCGACCTCCAGGACGAGTTTCAGCTGACGTACCTGTTCATCGCCCACAACCTGGCGGTCGTGCGCCATCTCTCGACGCGCGTCGGCGTGATGTACCTCGGCAAGATCGTCGAGCTCGCCGAGGCCGATCAGCTCTACGTGAGCCCGAAGCACCCGTACACGAAGGCGCTGCTGTCGGCGATCCCGATCCCCGATCCGACGGTGCGTCGCGAGCGGATCGTCCTCAAGGGCGATCTGCCGTCACCGGCGAATCCGCCATCCGGCTGCCGCTTCCACACGCGCTGCCCGATGGTGCAGGAGATCTGCAAGACCGAGGAGCCGCCGCTGCGCGACGTGGGCGGGGGCCACATGAGCGCCTGCCACTTCGCCGAGGACGTGACGCCCATCCAAGCGCGGCACGACACCTAGGGTCGTTCGAGCCCTGGCGTCGGGGCGTCTCCTCGGTCCGGCTCGACTGCGCCCGGTTCGGTCGTCCGGATCTCGACCTGCTCGCTGCCGTCGGGTCGCCGCGTGCGCGTGACGTGGATGTGCGGGTGGGTCTCGTCGCCGACCTGCTCGCGTGCCACGCTGACCATGACGTGCTCGTCGACGTCGGCGAGCCGCTCCGTCTCCGGCAGGGCGGCGTTCGGCACCGTGCGGAACAGGACGTAGCTCACGAAGACCCATGCCACGGCGATGACCGGGATGGCGAACAGCGCGCCCCACACGCCCGCGAGCTGCGCGCCGAGGAGCAGGCCGACGAGCACGAGGATCGGATGGAGCCCGAGCGCGCCGCGCATGAGCCGTGGCTGAAGCCAGTTCACGAGGACCGTCTGCACGACGACGAGGATGATCGTGGCCGGGATCGCGGAGCTACCGGCGAACAGGACGGCGCCGATGATCGGCGGGATGAGCGCCAGCGGTGGGCCGAAGAATGGGATGAGCATAGCGAGCGCGCTCATCGTTCCCCACAGGAAGAGGTAAGGGATGCCGAACACGGTGCCGACGACCGCCACGAGCAGGGCCTGCATTGCGGCGAGGATCAGCTGCGCGCGGAGGAAGCCGCCGAACGCCCGGGCGATGCTGCGCTCGAACAGCTTCGCCTCGTCGCTGTAGCGACGGGGGACGATGGAGCGCAGGCGGGCGAGGATCCGTCGCGAGTCCATGAGCATGTAGAGCGACAGGACGATGATGAGGAACAGCGACCCGAGTGCGGCGATCGTCACGCCCGCGATCCGCTCGGCCTGCTCGACGATGTCCCTGCCGATCTGTTCCACGGCGCCGACAGCGCCCGCGTACAGGTCGGTCAGGTCGATCTGGAGGCGGCCGATCTGGACGCTGCGTTCCCACTCGCCGAGGACCGCCAGGATGTTGCGCTCGGTCTGCGGGTAGTTCCTCGCCATCTCGCCGACCTGCTGGGTGATCGCCGCCCCCGTGTAGAAGAGGGCGAACCCGAAGACGATGAGCGCGAGCAGGTACGTGATGACGACGACGGGGCCTCTCGGGGCGTCGAAGCGCTCCTCGAGGCTAGAGACGAGCGGGGACATGACGAACGCCAGCAGCCAGGCGAGGAAGACGATGAGCAGGATCGATCCGACGCTGCCCATGGCGGCGAACAGCCGCTCGAGCAGGAGGACGGTGAAGTAGACGCTGCCGAGGACGAGGAAGCCGATGAGCCAGCGCCGCTCGCGCGGCCCGATCCCGCCAGCCGTACCCGACGTCGGGCCGGTCACCCGCGGGTCGCTCGGGGCGAGCCGATCCCGACTGCGGCGCGGACCTCGTCCATCGTCGCCTCGAGGATCGGGCGCACCTTCGCTGCGCCGTCGCGCAGCGTGTCCTCGACGACGGCCGGATCGGCTGCGAGGCTTGCGCGCGCTTCCCGCATCGGCCGGAAGTGCTCGATGATCCGTTCGGCCAGCAGCTGCTTCGTCTCGACGCACCCGGTGCGCGCGGTGCGCTCGCCGTCCCAGATCTCGAGGTGGTCGTCGCCGAAGAACCGGTGCAGCTGGCAGACGTTGCAGATTTCCGGGCGGCCCGGATCGGTGCGCTTGATGCGCTGTGGATCGGTGACCATGCGCATGATGAGGCGCCGAATCTCGTCGGGCTCGGCGAAGATCGGGATCGTGTTGCCGGCGCTCTTGCTCATCTTCGTCACGCCGTCGAGGCCGAGCACGATCGGCGCCTCGCTGTGGACCGCCGCCGGCTCGGGGAAGATCGGCCCGTAGCGGCGGTTGAAGGCTCGAACGATCTCGCGCGACAGCTCGAGATGGGCGTCCTGGTCCTTGCCGACCGGGACGACCGAGGCCCGGTAGATGACGATGTCCGCCGCCTGCAGGACCGGGTAGTCGAGCAGCCCCATGCTGTTCTCGACGCCCTGCTGCCGCTTCTCCTTGTAGGTCGGGGTGCGCTCGGCCCAGCTCACCGGCGTGACGGTGTTGAAGATCCAGGCCAGCTCGGCATGCTCGGGGAAGTCGGATTGGCGGATGATCGCGCAGCGCTTCGGATCCAGCCCAACGGCGAGCATGTCGAGCACCATCTCGCGGGTCAGGCGGCGAAGCTCGTCGCCGTCGTGCACGGTCGTCATGGCGTGGTAGTCGACGATGCCGTAGATCGACTCGTACCGATCCTGGAGTGCCACGTAGCTCACCTGAGCGCCGAGGTAATTCCCCAGGTGCGAGGCGCCCGATGGTTGAATGCCGGTGAAGAGGCGCTCGCGGACCGGCGGTTGGGCCGTGCCCACGGCGTCGAGGGTCTGGCTCATCGCGAGGCGAGTGTAGCGCACGCCGGTGGGCATCTCGGCCGCGAGCGGCTATCGTGTGCGCCCGATGATCGAGACCTGGGAGCGAGCCGTCAGACCGATGGGCCGAATCGGTCATGCCATCGAGGCGCACGCCAGCATCGGATCGACAAACGATCGAGCGCGCGCGCTGCTTGACGAGGCGGATGCCGACGGGCGCGTCGTCGTCGCGGAGGAGCAGTCGGCCGGGCGTGGCCGTCGTGGGCGCGCATGGCTGTCGCCGCCGGGCGTCAACCTCATGTGCAGCGTCGTCGTGCGGCCTGAAATCGAGGCACGCGACGCGTGGCAGCTCGGCCTCGCCGCGGCCCTTGCCGCGGCCGGCGCGTGTGGCACCGTGGCGCCTGTCGGCATCAAGTGGCCGAACGACCTCGTCGCGGCGAACGGTGACAAGGTCGGCGGCCTGCTGACCGAGACGATGACGCGCGGCGACCGGCTGTCCGGGGCGGTCATCGGCATCGGCCTGAATGTCAACTGGAAGCGCGAGTCGATGCCCCCCGAGATCGCGGAGCACGCGACGTCGCTCGCCGACCTCGCCGGGGGACCCGTCGACCGTGTCGCACTGTTCGCGCGCCTGCTCGCCGCGCTCGAGACCGAGCTGGCCGCCGTCGAGGCCGGCGCGTCGCCGCTCGAGCGCTACCGCGCGGCGTGCACGACCCTGGGAACGTTCGTGACCGTCACGACGCCCGACGGCGCGGCGCGCGGCCGCGCGGTGGGACTCGACCCGAGCGGGGCACTCATCGTCGAGGCGGGCGACGGCCGCACGGTCGTCTCGAGCGGAGAGGTCGTGACCGCTGGACGCGAGGTCCCCGCATGACCTCGGAGCCGACGCGCGATCGACATCCGACCCTCGACCCGGACCTCGCGGCCGTGCGCGCCGCACAGCGTGACCGGGAGGCGTTCGGGGCGCTCTACCGGCGCTATCTCGACCGGGTCTATGGCTACTGCTTCTACCTGCTTGGCGACCATCACGACGCCGAGGACGCGACCGAGCGGACGTTCCTCGCCGCCCTCGGCGCCATCGGCCGCTACCGCGACGAGGGGGCCACGTTCCGTGCCTGGCTGTTCCGCATCGCGCACAACCAGATCGCCAACGCGCTCAGGGCGCGTGGCCGCCAGCGGACGACCTCGCTCGACTCGGTCCGCGAGCCGGCGACTGGCGATGACCCGGCCGGCGTCGTCGGGCTGGCCGAGGACGGCCGCCGGCTGCGCCGCGCGCTCGGCGGACTCGCCGAGGACCGGCGCCAGGTCGTCGTGCTGCGCTTCGTGGACGGCCTGTCGGCGAGGGAGATCGGCGCGGTCCTCGATCGCAGCGAGGGTGCGATCCGCGTCCTGCAGCACCGCGCCCTGCGCCAGCTGGCGGAGGCGCTCGAGGGCTGAGTTTGGGTCCGGGCCGCCCTCGGTGTAACGTTCAGCGTTCGCCGGTGTTTGCAGGAGCGTCATGACCACTCAACCGTCGCGGGCCGAACGGCTCGATCACGCCCTCGACCAGCTGCTCGACGGCGCGGC
Source organism: uncultured Steroidobacteraceae bacterium (assembly GCA_964552085.1). Lineage (GTDB taxonomy): Bacteria > Chloroflexota > Limnocylindria > QHBO01 > QHBO01 > JACDBZ01. The sequence goes on along the minus strand of CAZKFP010000148.1, from coordinate 1,303 downwards.
GCCGGGCGCCGCCGCGGCGACGGCCGGCCTGGCGGCCGCGGACCACGCCCTCCTGCGCACCGCGGCCTCGCTCCGCGGCACGCTCGCCGCGCCGCTCGTCGGGCCACGCTTCGAGGCGCGGCTCGGATCGCGCCTCTCCGGGGCGGGCGAGGCGCCGTGGATCCTCCGGCACCCCGGGCGCCTCATCGTGACCGGCGCTGTCGGATCGGCCGTCGGCGTCGGTGTGACGGCGTTCGCGGTCTGGCGCAGCACCCGGCGCCCATCCGCCCCGGTCCATCGGTTCCTGCACCGGTAGGGAGGAGCCAGATTGCCGATCAAGTTCCCGTTCAGCCGCCGCGCCGCGCCGACCGACGCCTGGACGAAGTGCCCGAGCTGCGAGGCGCAGGTCTTCAACCGCCAGCTCGAGCGCACGCTGCGGCTGTGCCCGTCCTGCGGGCACCACTTCCGCATGTCGGTCGGTGAGCGGATCGACATGCTGCTCGACGCGTCCAGCTTCGAGGAGCGCGACGCCGGGCTGGAGTCGGTCGACCGGCTCGGGTTCCACGATGACAGGCCGTACACCGATCGGCTCGAGGCATCCCGCGTCAAGACCGGGCTCCGCGACGCGGTCGTCTGGGGCATCGGCGAGATCGACGGCGTCCGGGTCGCGATCGCCATCTTCGACTTCCGCTTCATGGGAGGCAGCATGGGCGCCGTCGTCGGCGAGAAGCTCGCGCGCTGCTTCGAGACCGCCCTCGCGGAGCGCATCCCGGCCATCGTCGTGAGCGCATCGGGTGGCGCGCGCATGCAGGAGGGGACGCTCTCGCTCATGCAGCTGGCGAAGACGACGGCGCCGCTCGTACGGCTCGACGACGCCGGCATCCCGTTCTTCGCCGTGCTGACCGATCCGACGACCGGTGGCGTTCTTGCCAGCTTCGCCAGCCTCGGCGACGTCATCCTCGCCGAGCCGAAGGCGCTCATCGGGTTCGCCGGCGCCCGGGTCGCGTCGGACACGGTCGGCGAGGAGATGCCCGAGGGCTTCCAGACCGCGGAGTTCCTCCTGGCGCACGGGTTCGTCGATGCCGTCGTTCCGCGCCCCGAGCTCAGGGCCGCACTCGCCCGCCTCCTGCGGCTCCTCCCGGTCCCCGCGGTCGACGACGGGCCCGCCGTCGACGCCGAACGCGGCTGGGGGCCGATCGGGGCGCTCACCGGGCTGGCGGAGCGCTTCGGCGGTGCCGTGAGCGAGTCGATCGGCATCGACGTCGACCACCCGCCGGGCGGGAACGGTCGCGGACCCGGCCCCGACGCACCTGCATCGAGCGAG
>CAZKFP010000147.1:0-14958 GCA_964552085.1 uncultured Steroidobacteraceae bacterium | reverse complement strand
AGCGGCTCCTCGAGCTCCTCGCCATGATCCGTGAGGCTGCCCCGTCCCGCCCGCTGGTGGTCAAGCTCTCGCCGGACCTGACGCACAATCAGCGAGCCGACATCATCCGCGCCCTGCCCGGAGCCGCCGCGGGCGCGATCCTCAGCAACACGACCACGAACCGCATCGGCCGGCGATCCCGGTCCGCCGCCGAGAGCGGCGGCCTCTCCGGTGCGCCGCTGCGACACGGCATGCGCGCCGCCACCGGGGAGGCGCGCCGGATCTGCGGTGACGGACTCACGATCATCGCCTCGGGCGGCATCGGCTCCGCAGCCGGTGCGTCAGCGGCCATCGCCGGCGGCGCAGACCTCGTCGAGCTGTGGACCGGGATGATCTACGCCGGTCCCGGGCTCATCGGCGACGCGGTCTCGGCCGCCGGTGCCTGCTAGGATGCAGACCATCTAGCCAGGGGCGCGGGCAGGACGCGCCGCTCCGATCCGGAGTGCCACCCCGCATGACCACGATGGAAGTCCCCGCGGACGCCGCTGCCCAGCGCATGAGCGCGCCGCACATCGTCACCGAGCTGCCCGGCCCGAAGGCCCGCGCGCTCATCGCCCGCGACGAGGCCGTCGCCAGCCCCTCACTGACCCGGGCCTATCCGCTCGTCGCCGAGTCCGGTTCTGGCCTGGTCGTGACCGATGTCGACGGCAACCGGTTCCTCGACTTCGCGGCCGGCATCGCCGTGTGCTCGACCGGCCATTCGCATCCGAAGGTCGTCGCCGCCATCAAGGAGCAGGCGGACCGCCTCATCCACATCGCCGCGACCGACTTCTACGAGCCGCGCTACCTCGAGTTCATGGAGCGCCTGGCGTCGATCGCGCCATTCGACGAGAAGGCACGCGTCTTCCTCACGAACTCCGGGACCGAAGCGGTCGAGGGCGCGATCAAGCTGGCCCGATACCACACGCATCGGCCCGGGATCATCGCGTTCGAGGGCGCCTTCCACGGCCGCACGATGGGCGCGCTCTCGCTGACGAACTCGAAGGTGAAGCAGCGCGCCGGCTTCGGGCCGCTCGTCCCGATGGTCCATCACGCCCCGTTCCCGCGCATCCGCGCCTGGCGCGAGGCCTCGGGCGGCGACGGGTCCGCCGAGCTGGAGTTCCTCAAGCAGACGATCTTCGGCCGCCAGATCGCGCCGGCCGACGTGGCCGCCATCGTGATCGAGCCGATCCAGGGCGAGAGCGGTTACTTCCCCGCCCCGACCGCGTTCATCGAGGGCCTGCGCGAGATCTGCGACGAGCACGGCATCCTCCTCATCGCCGATGAGATCCAGTCCGGCATGGGCCGCACTGGCAAGTGGTGGGCGATCGAGCACACCGGCGTCGAGCCCGACATCCTGACGACGGCGAAGGGCATCGCTTCCGGCATGCCGATCGGCGCATTCATCGCCCGCGACTCGGTCTGGACGTGGCCCCCGGGAGCGCACGGCTCGACGTTCGCCGGCAACCCGGTCTGCGCCGCCGCCGGCCTCGCGACGCTCGGAATCATCGAGGACGAGGCGATGGCGAACGCCACCGCCATGGGGGCTCGGCTGCGCGCCGGACTCGAACGCGTGTGCGAGGCCCGTCCGGCGGTCCGCGACATCCGCGGACAGGGGCTGATGATCGGCGTCGAGTTCGAATCGCACGGCGCCGCCGAGGCCGTGCAGGAGGAGGCGTTCCGCCTCGGGCTGCTCACGCTGGAGTGCGGCGAGTCGTCGCTCCGCTTCAGTCCACCGCTCATCGTCAGCGAGGCTGAAGTCGACACGGCGATCCGCCTCTTCGATGCCGCGCTCCTCGAGGCAGGGCACCCGGTCGAGGGCATGGAGGAGACCGGCGGCTGACCTAGTTCAGCAGGTCCGACAGGCTCGTCAGGGTGAAGCCGCGGTCCCGCAGGCCGGGCACGATCAGGCGCAACGAGTCGAGCGTCTCGTAGCCGCCCAGGTGGAACAGCACGTTCGACCCGTTCACCGCGTTGCCGACAACCTTGGCCGCGATCTGCTGGGCGGTCGGGCCGCCGTCGCTGATCGGCTTCCAGTCGATCGTGTCGATGTCCCACATGAAGGTCTTCGTGTAGCCGGCCGATGCGGCCGCACTGATGACCGCCGCGTTGATCGATCCGTACGGCGGGCGCCAGTAGGGCTGCGGATTCTGCCCGGTGCCGTTGCGCAGGATCGCCTCCGCATCGGTCAGCTCCTTGCGAATCCGGTCTGCGCTGAACGGCCCGCCGGCGCAGGGGGCGGTGGATGGTGAGCCGCCGCCGCCGCGCACGAGGTCGCAGTGGAACATCGTATGGTTCGCGATCTCGAAGAGGCCGGGGTTCGCGCGGATGATCGCCATCACCTGCTGACCCTGCGCCGTCTGGCTCATGACGCCCGTCGCGAAGATCGTGGCGCACACCCGGTTGGCGACGAGGAAGTCCATGATGTCGACCGCGGGATCCATGCGTCCGCCCATGTCGAACGTGAGTGCCACGCCCGGGCCGGCATTTGGGATCGTCCGGAACGTCTGTGCCGAGCCGGCGGCGACCCGGTTGCCGGCCGTGCAGCCCGCGGCGCTCGGCGGCGGGGCGGTCGGTCGGGGCGTGGACGGCGCGGCGGTCGGGGCCGGTCGCGGCGTGACGCCCGGGTCGCCGCTCACGACGAGGACCCAGCCCACCTCGATCGTGCCGGGGTCGGAGGCGAGCGACGGGTAGCGATCGGTGTTCCAGGCCTGCAGCTGCCCCGTCGTCGTGCCGTAGGCTCGGGCGATCGCGCTGAGCGAGTCGCCGCGGCGGACGGTGTACGTCGTCCCGGTGTGCGGCGCGACCGTCGGCGCGGCCGTCGGCGCGGCCGTGGGCTCGGTGCCCGGCGAGGCAGTCGCTGAGGCGGTGGGCGCCTGGCTCGGGGACGCGAAGGGCGACGCCGAGCCGGCGGGCGAAGGTGCGACGGCTGCCGGGCTTTGCGTGGCGGCCGGCGTCGAGCAGGCCGAGAGCAGCACGAACAGGCTGAACACGACCGGGACGGACGCGGAGGGGCGCATCGGCCTAGTTCGGGTGGTAGCCGAGGTCCGAGGCCGGGATCGGCGGCATGGCGCCCTCGCCGAGGAGGCGGATCTCGCGTCGCAGGAGCTCAAGCTCGGCGCGAAGACGGGTCGCGGCGTCGGGCAGCTCGAGGAGCTGCTGCTTCCGCGTCAGCTCCACCTGGAGGACGCCGCCGACCGCGTAGCTGGCGGCGACCGGGTCGTCCGGCAGGTGGATCGGCTTGAGGACCTGGTCGAGGGAGGCGGTCACGTCTGGAAGCTCCTGCGCATGCTCTCCTACTGACGCGGTGCGCAGGACGAAACGTTTCACCGTCGCGAGATACGCATCCAGTGCAGCCTGCACGCGCGGCACGAGCTCACCGGCCTCCTCGCCCGCCGGCTCGCCGATCTCGGTTGCCTCGACGATGGCGTACGGCCCGGAGCGGTCGACCGTCCCCAGGCGCGCGCGCGCGACGCCGACGCCGATGAGCACCCAGCGCCCGTCAGGCAGCTGCTCGGCGCTGCGGACCTCGCAGATCGTCCCCACGCGCTCGGTCACCGCCTCGCCGCCCACCTCCGGTCCCTCGGTGATCATGCTGACGAGGAAGCGGCCGGCATACAGCGAGCCCTCAGCCATGACGTCGGCGATCATCGACCGATAGCGCTCCTCGAAGATGTGGAGCGGGAGCGGGAGGTGCGGGAAGAGGACAGTGTGCAGGGGAAAGTGTGGGAGGCGCATCGGTCCCATGCTCCCACCGGACGAGGGGAGCGGCAAGCGACCGGGCGTGCGGCGCGATTGCGCGCCGGCCGGCTACTCGTCGACGAAGGTCGTGTCGATCTGGGCGCGCTGCAGCCTGCCGGAGTAGTCGATGTACACGCTCTTCCACTCGCTGAAGAAGTCGAGCGCCGCCTGCCCGACCTCGCGATGACCGTTGCCGGTCGCCTTCGTCCCACCGAACGGCAGGTGCGCCTCAGCCCCGATCGTCCCGTGGTTCACGTACCCGAGCCCCGATTCGAAGTCACGGATGGATCGGAACGCGAGGTTGACGTCCCGGGTGAAGAGCGAGGTCGAGAGCCCGTACTTCACGCCGTTGACGACGCGCACCGCCTCCTCCCACGAGTCGACCGGGATGACCGATGTGACCGGCCCGAAGATCTCCTCCTGCGCGATGCGCGCCTCAGGCTTGACCTCGGTGAAGATCGTCGGCTGGAAGAAGGAGCCCTTGGCCAGCTTGCCGTCGCGAGCCGGCTCGCCACCGATGACGAGATCGGCCTCGTCGCGGCCGATGGCGGCGTACGACGCGATCCGCTCGACCGCGGCCTCGTTGATGACGGGGCCGATGTCGGTCGTCTCGTCCAGGCCGTCGCCGAGGACGAGCTTCGCCACGCGTTGCCGGAGCCGATGGACGAAGTCGTCGTGGACGGCGCGGTGGACGACGAGGCGAGACGCGGCGGTGCAGCGCTGGCCGCTCGTGCCGAAGGCGGACCAGATGACCGAGTCGAGCGCAAGGTCGAGATCGGCGTCCTCCCAGATGACGATCGGGTTCTTGCCACCAAGCTCGAGGCTGACGCGCTTCAGCGTCTTCGCGGCGCGCGTGCTGATCTCGACGCCGGTGTCGGTGTGGCCGGTGAAGCTGATGACCTTCACGTCCGGGTGGTCGACGATCGCGTTGCCGACCTCGCCCCCCGACCCGGTGACGACGTTCACGACGCCGTCGGGCAGGCCGCCCTCGACGAGGAGCTCCACGAAGCGCACGAGGCAGGCGGGCGTGTCGGAAGCCGGCTTGATGACGGCGGTGTTGCCGCAGATGAGCGCGGGGAACAGCTTCCAGGCCGGGATGGCGACCGGGAAGTTCCACGGCGTGATGATCCCGACGACACCGATCGACCGGCGGAGGCTCATCGCGAACTTGTCGGGCATCTCCGACGGAACGGTCTGCCCGAAGAGGCGCCGGCCCTCCCCGGCCATGTAGTACGCGACGTCGATCGCCTCCTGCACGTCGCCGCGCGCCTCGGGCAGGACCTTGCCCATCTCGCGCGTCATGAGCTTCGAAAGCTCTTCCTTATGCTCGGCCAGGAGGCGCGCGATGCGGAACAGGATTTCGCCGCGCTTCGGGGCGGGCATGCCGCTCCAGGCCGGGTAGGCGCCGCGCGCGGCCTCGACGGCGGCGTCGACGTCGGCCGGGCCGGATGCCGGGAACTCGCCGATGACCTCCTCGTGGTCGGCCGGGCTCACGCTCGTGAAGGTGGCCCCCGAGGCGGCGGCCCTCCATTCGGCACCGATCAGGTTCTGGTACGTTTTCGTCACGGAATCGGATCTCCTCGGGCAGGCGCCATGCGGCGAGACACCGATTCTATCCGCGGAACGAACCTTGTACCGTGAAGCAGGCAGGCAAGGCGGGCGGGCACCAGAGGGAGAAAGAGAGCATGAGAACCGGCAAGGAGCTCATCGGGCTCGCGATCGTCGACGTCAGGGATGGGAAGAAGCTCGGGCACGCCGACGAGATCGTCATCTCGCCCGACGACGGCCGGCTGCTCGGGTTCGTCATGAAGGGTGGCGGCCTCTTCGGTGGCAAGGAGTCGATCGTCGAGATCGACGACGTGCGAGCCATCGGCCGCGACGCGATCACCGTCGAGGGCGACGAGGTGGCACACACGTCCGAGGCCTCCGCCGAGTCCTTCCGCGACGCGCGTGGCAGCGACCGTTCGCTCGTCGGACGCAAGATCGTCACGCAGGGCGGGACGATGATCGGCCAGGTGCACGACATCGTCCTGAACGAGGAGCAGCGTCGCGTGACCTCGCTCACGATCGGTGGCGGCCTCTTCGAGCACGGCGATGCGCTGCCGGCCAATCGCATCGTGTCCGTCGGGCCCGACCTCATCGTCATCCGCGACGAGGACGACGACGGCGCGGCTCCCGGGCCGTTCAGCGCCGGCTAAGAGGTCCCGGCGCGGCCGGGACATTCGCCCCTTCACCGCGTGCGCGAGCCACCCGACCATGGGGGGCACAACTGAAGAACCATCGTCGCGGGTTCCTGTAATCCAACGATCACGGGGCTGAAGTAGTGGCACCCCACGGCGATGGCCTCAGCGCGACGCCGGTCCGGCAACGGGCCGGCGTCTTCGCGCCGCGCGCGATAAGCCACTGGTAAGCGGCCGCGAAGACACTGTGCGGCACGATGGGCGCACACATCAGATCGCTGTCGTGAACGCCGGCTCGCCTCCGTCGAATAGGAGGCTGATTCCATGTTCTCGAGACGGATCGCGATAGCAGCGTCGATCGCCATGCTGATCTCCGCGCTCACGATCGCGCCGGTCGCGGCGGCAAAGCCGGCGCCACCGAACCAACCACCGTCGCCGATCGCCGAGCGACCGTTGACGTCCGGGGAGGAGGCGGAGTCCGCGCGCAAGGTGGCCGACGCGGAGCGCTATCTCGCGTCGCCCGAGGCGCGCGAAGACACGCTCGTCACCCTCGCCTGCGTGACGCCCACCGCCGCCGGCAGCGACCCGACCGTGACCGCCGGGACCGACGAAACGCTCCAGGCCTGCTACACCCCGCAGGGATTCCTCCCCGTCGAGGCCCGCGACCAGACGCGCAGCTTCTACTGCGGGCCGGCCGTCGGCCAGGTGATCGCCAACTACAGCTGGGCGATGAAGTCGGGCTCGAACAAGTACCTGCAGTCCACGATCGCCCAATGGATGGCGACCGATGCCAACGGCCAGACGAACGCCTACTGGCTCGAGGCCGGTCTCGAACGGGCGACGGCCGGATCGCCGCGCAAGCCCGCGAACTGGAACTGGGTCGTGACGCCGCTCCAGGACTCGGACCGTGACGGCCAGTTCGGTGACCAACTGCACGGCTTCGTGCGGTCGAACGTGAGCGGGTCGAGGATGCCGCTCGCCATCGCCGTCAAGCCGCACGACCCGAACGGTCAGTTCCACCTCGTCAGCTGGCCCCGGCCGGCGGGATCAACCGGCCACTGGATCACGGCGTACGGCTGGGTCGGGCTCTGGACCGGGACCGACTACGCCCGCCTCTACTACACCGACTCGTCGAGGGACGAGGGTGGATCGACCGGCAAGTTCTGGGATCCGATGCGGCACATCGCCGGAATGATCATGGCGCACCATGGGAGGTTCGTCTGGTGAGCCGGCGCGCGGTCCACGCGGCTTCGGTCCTCGTGTTCTGCGCGGGCGGGGTGGCGGCATGCAGCGCCGCGACCCCGCCACCTCCGACGCCCACGTTACCGCCGAGCGTGACGCCCTCGGCCGCGGTGTCGCCGGCCGAACGGCCGATGCCGAGCCCACAGACGGGCGAACGCGACGGCCTCGGCGCCGAGCTCGAGGTCCGGGAGATCGACCCCGACCTGACCGGCGAGGTGCTCGAGTTCGCGAGCACCGGCGGGTCGGTCGTCTACTCCTCGGGCCTCCCCGAGGACGCCGGCGAGGGGGCGGCTCCCGACGTGTCCCGCTACGTGCCGGGACCGTCGGCCGTCCCCGAGCTCGTCTGGCGCAACCCGAGCCGCGACCACTCGGTCGTCCGTGTCCGTGGGGACCTCGACACGATCGCGTTCGTCGACATCCCGCTGAGCGGGGAACGCGCGTGGGACCTCTGGCTCGTGGCCGATCATGCGGCGCCGGTTCGCCTCGACACCCACCCCGGCGGCGAAGACGTCTCGAGCCTCGTTCCCAGCCTCAGCGTCTTCGAGCCGCGCATCGCCTGGACGGCGTTCGATCGAGGCGCGGCGGGACCGGTCTCGCAGCTGCTCCTCGCCGAGGCACCCGGCTGGGAGCCGCGCGTCCTCCTCGAGCGCCCGGCAGCCGAGGCGGAGCTCTGGCTGCCCAGCCTGCACGGCAACATCCTCGTGTACAGCGAGATCCGGTACTCGAACGACCGCTCCACCGACGAGCGCACGGTCCATCTCCTCGAGCTCGGCGTCGGCGGCGCCGAGCCGCGGCGGCTCGACACCTCGGGTCGGGCCACGATGGCCGTCGCATCGGCCGATTCGGTGCTCTGGAAGGAGGCGGATCCGGGGTTCAACATGTTCAACTGGGGCCGGATGTTCGAGTACGACCTCGCGACGAGCACGATTTCGTCGATCAGCACCTGGCCCCAGGAGTACGTCAACTACCCGTCCGCCGGGAGCCGGTTCGTGGCGTGGTGGGGTGCGGACGCGTTCTCGTTCGGCGTCTACGACCTCGTGCGCGATCGGGCCCGGCTCATCGAGCGCCATTCCTCCGAGTCGCAGGCGAACGTGCTGCGACCGCACGTATCAGGCGACCTGCTCGCCTGGATGCACGTCGAGACGCCCCCTGGGGCGGCGAGCCATCGCGCGCTGCGCTACGCCTATTTGCCGAACGCGGGCGCCGACCGTTGAGCCCTACGGGCGGGTCATGCGCATGACGTCGAGCGCCTCGTCGAGCTGTGCCTCGCTTAGCCGCTCGGGGACGTGTCCGCGCTCGATCACGACCTCCCGGATCGTTCGCCGTTCGGCCAGCGCCTGCTTCGCGATGCTCGCCGCCTCCTCGTAGCCGAGGTACCGGTTCAATGGCGTGACGATCGCCGGCGAGGACTCGGCGTACTCGCGCAGACGATCGACGTTGGCGGTGATGCCGTCGACGCATCGGTCCGCGAGCAGGCGACTGACGGCGGCAAGGAGGCGGATCGACTCGAGGACGTTGCGCCCGATCACCGGCAGCATGACGTTCAGCTCGAAGTTGCCGGCTGCACCGCCCCAGGCGACGGCCGCGTCGTTGCCGACGACCTGCGCGCAGACCATGAGCGTCGCCTCGGGCAGAACCGGGTTCACCTTTCCCGGCATGATGCTGCTGCCGGGCTGAAGGTCGGGGAGGTTGATCTCGCCCAGGCCGGCGCGCGGGCCGGAGCCCATCCAGCGCAGGTCGTTGGCGACCTTCGTCAGGCTCACCGCGATCGTGCGCAGCTGGCCCGACAGCTCGACGAGGCCATCGCGCGCGCCCTGCGCCTCGAAGTGGTCGCGGGCCTCGGTCAGCGGCAGCCCGGTCATGGCGGCGACCTTCGCGATCACCTGGCCGCCGAACCCCGGCGGCGAGTTGATGCCCGTGCCGACGGCCGTCCCGCCGAGCGGCAGCTCGGCGACCCGGGGGAGGCTGGCGTGCAGCCGCTCGACCCCGAGGCGAACCTGCATCGCGTAGCCGCCGAACTCCTGGCCGAGCGTGACCGGCGTGGCATCCATGAGGTGGGTGCGGCCGGCCTTCACGACCTCCGCGAACTCGCCGGCCTTGCGATCGAGCGACGCGGCCAGGTGCTCGAGCGCCGGAACCAGGTCGTTCACGATCCCCGCGGTGGCGGCGATGTGGATCGATGCCGGGAACATGTCGTTCGAGGACATCGGATGGTTGACGTCGTCGTTCGGATGGACCGCGCGACCCAGCCGCTCGCCGGCGAGGGAGGCGAGCACCTCGTTCATGTTCATGTTGCTGCTCGTGCCGGAGCCGGTCTGGAAGACGTCGATCGGGAACTGGTCGTCGTGATCGCCACGCGCGATCGCCTCGGCGGCCGCGGCGATCGCAGCGGCCGGCTCGGGCTCGATCATCCCGAGCTCGCGCTTGACCGATGCGACCGCCGCCTTGATCTGCGCGAGCGCCCGGATCTGCGCACGACCGAGCGGGACTCCGGAGATCGGAAAGTTCTCCACCGCGCGCTGCGTCTGCGCGCCCCAGCGGGCCGTCGCGGGGACCCGCATCTCCCCCATGGAGTCGCGCTCGATGCGCTCGTCGCTGCTGTCGCTCATCGGCTGAAGTCGGGGTCGTCGAACTCGGTGAAGCGGATGATCGGCGGGATCAGGTACGGCAGGTGTCCGGCCTCCAGGTCGCCGAGGATGCGGGTCGCCTCGCCGATCAGCTCGTTCACGAAGATGCCACGGTGCGCCGGCTGGTACGGCCGGAGCTTCTCGAGGCCCTCCGCGAGCTTGTTGCGAGCGCCGCGCAGGTTGCGTCGCTGGAGATGAAGAAGGCCGGCCGCGACCTGGATCAGCCCCTGGTAGAAGTCGCGATCCTCGTCCGACGCGGAACGCCAGAGCGTCTCCCACGCCTCGTGCGCATGCCAGTAGCGGACCCCGTTGAAGAGCGAGGCGCCGCGGCGGAAGAGGCGCTCAGCCTCGCGCGGGTCGAGCGGCGCGGCACGACCTGGAGGCAGCTCGCCCGGACGTGCCGGGCCGGCCGGCGCCGGGGCATCACTCATGGGTTGATCGTAGCAGGGCGCCCACGTGACCGAATCGGCCTCCAGGTCCGGGCCGATGCGCGCGGGCTGCCGAGCGCACCGGCACCGCAGATGGTGACCGGCGACAACGCTTTCCCAGTACCAATGTCCTAACGGCACCTCACACCGGCACCCCGGAGCGCACAACGCCCGACGCCGAAGGTACTTGCCGGGGGAGTACTTCTCTCATACCGTCCGGCTCAAGGTCGTTCGCAGAGCGTCCGAGCGATCTGCCGCCAAGCGGATCGACATAACCCAGTTGCCAGGAGTACTGATATGGACCTCTATCTCGCGGGTGAAAGCCGGCGCCGCCCTGCGCCACTCGGGATCGCGGTGGTCGCGATCATTGGCATGATCATTTGGGCGTTCACCGCCCAGGGCCGCGCCGCGGCCTCGACCTCCGACGGCCCGAACGAGACCGCCCACAAGCTCGACAGTGTCCTTGCCCGCATGGTGGACGACGCCGACGACGGCGACGATCTCGACGCCAACGATGATGACAGCGACAGCGACAGCTCCGGCGGCGGCGCCCAGGGCGACAGCGACAGCTCCGGCGGCGACGGTGCCGGCGACGACAGCGACAGCTCCGGCGGCGACGGTGCCGGCGACGACAGCGACAGCTCCAGCGGCGACGGTGCCGGCGACGACAGCGATAGCTCCGGCGGCGACGACAGCGATAGCTCCGGCGGCGACGGCGGCACCACACCGCCCAGCGACGGCGGCACCACACCGCCCAGCGACGGCGGCACCACACCGCCCACGGGGAACGTTGGAGGTGACGTGCTTGCGGGGTCCGGCGGCCCCACGGGCGGCGGCGTCCTGCCCGACACGGCGCTCGGCCTCGGCGGCGGCGCGTCGAGCGGACTGATCGCGGGTCTCGTCATGCTGGCGGCTGCCGGCGCGACGGGGGCACGGAGAATCGTGCGCTTGACACGCGAGGAAGGTTGACCGATCGATCAGTCGATGAGCGAGGGCCCCGCCGATGCGGGGCCCTCGCCTCGTCTGCGCCGCACACCGTGGGGAAGCATTCGCCACGTCGTTAGGATGATCCGATGGATTGGAACCTGCGCCCCGGCGACGAGCTCGTGCCGGGAAGATGGATTCAGGAGCTGCTCGGTGGCGGTGAGCGTTACCAGGCGTTCCTGACCTGGAACGACGAGCTGCTCTGCCCGACCGTCGTCAAGATCCTGCGTCCCGACCAGGTTGACGACCCGGCCGCGCGCCGAACGATCAGCCGCGAGGGCGAGCTGCTGCGCAGCATCGACCACCCCTACTTCTTGCGCCTGCTCGGACAGGACACCGACGGCGAGCGCCCGTTCATCGAGCTCGAGTTCCTCGACGGGCCGAGGCTCTCGACGCTTCTCCACCGCCACGGGATCCTCTCGGGCGAGCAGCTGTTCCCGCTCGGGCGCCAGCTGGCGGCGGCGGTCCACTACCTCCATCGGCAGGGCCTGCTGCACCTAGACGTCAAGCCGCGCAACGTGATCATGGGCCCGGTCCCCAGGCTGATCGACCTCAGCATCGTGCGGCGCATCGACGAGGTCGAGGCGATCCGGTCGCCGATCGGTACGGATGCCTACATGGCCCCGGAGCAGTGTGACCGCACGAGGTTGAGCACAATCGGGCCTGCTTCCGACGTCTGGGGCATCGGCGTCACCATCTACGAGGCGGCCAGCAAGCAGCTGCCCTACCCGCGCGGCCGTCGCGGTGGGAGCGACCTCGAGCGCTGGCCGCAGCTCGAGGGCGAGGTCGCGCCGCTGCCGAGCAAGGTGCCGCGCTCCGTGGCCGCCGCCGTGATGCCCTGCTTGGAGCGGGATCCAGCGCGGCGCCCGACGCCAGAGGAGCTGTTCGAGTCCTTCGACGACCTCGCCGCCGCCCACGGCCGGCGACGGAGGCGGCTGAGCCGGCGATCGGCCTAGTCGGAGACGATGTGGTCTCACGCCAGGCGACGAGTGGCGCATTGATCCGGTCGCGTCAGGCAGACTCACGAACGCGCGCCAGTGACTGCTCGACGCGCCCCAGGCGCACGAGCTCCTCCTTGCGAACATGGATCGCGCGAGCCGCCTCCAGATGCGTGACGGCGGCCGCGGCATCCCCCAGGATCTCGAGTGCCTCGGCATGGCGCGTGTGGATGATCGCGTCGTCATGCGGGTCACTGGTCGTACCGAAACGGTCGATGATGTCGCGCGCACGGATCCCATCGCCGTCGATCGCGGCAACGATCGCGACCCAGGCCTCGAGGCGGCCGCGGCTCGACGGGTCGTCCTGTTCGACGCCAACGGTTGCCTCCGTCACACACGCACGCGCTTCATCGCCCTTACCCTGGGCCCACAGGGCTTCTGCGAGGCTGTCGAGCAAAATCAGCGCGCTTCGGTGGCGCGCCTGCTGTCCGATCTCATAGCCCTCGCGCGCCTCCCGTTCGGCTGCGACTGGATCACCCGCCAGGGATGCGACGTCGGCGTAGTCCAGGTGGATCTCAGCGGTGACCCATGGCAGGCCCAGCTCCTCCAGGCTGGTCCGGCTCGCAGCCGCCAGATCGCGCGCCTCCGCGAACTCGCCCCGCTCGGCACACTGCCAGGCGGCGATGGCCAGGGCTCGCGCGCGGAGCATCGGCGAGTCCGGGTGCTCCCCTACCAGCTCGTGACAGTACGCGATTGCCTCGGCGGTCGTGGCCCAACCGTAGGTTGCGGTCGCGGGAAGCAGCGGTAGGATGCGCGCCTCCTCGGCGAGGTCACCGCTCTGCTCCGCAGCCTGGGCGGCAGCGCGCCATGCCTTGCCAGCCGCTTCGCGGTCGAATCCGAAGTAGGCGCAGAAGGCAAGGAGGTCGAGGGCCCGCGCGAGGGCTGCAGCGTCGCTGACCCGCTCGGCGTGCGCCACCGCGCGTTCAGCGTCCTTCCTGACCGCGTCCACCGCGGCCAGGTCGCGATCCATGGAGAGGATCGCCAACAACCCACGGCCTACCGCGACCTGCATGCCAAGTGACTCGTCGACGAGCTCCTCTGCGGCCACCGCGGCCGCGTCGAGGCGGCGGGCTGCCTCGTCCGTCTGACCCGTGTCCTGTAGGGTGCGGGCGAGCTGCACCATCAGCACGGCGCCATCGCGTGGTGGCATCGGCAGGGCCAGCGCGCGCGAACGCAGTCCGATGGCTGCGGGAAGGTCGCCGCGCGTCAGGGCGCGACGCCCTGCGTGGGCCAGCTCTGCCGCCGCCCGCCTGCCGAGGACCTCGACCGTGGAGTCTCCCAGGGCGGCTCGGTACAGGTACGCCTGCTCGAGATGATGGGCGACGATCTCGGCGTACTCGCCGATCCGATCGCTCGCGACGCGCTCGAGCCACGCCGCAAACGCCTCGTGCAGCGACGCCCGCTCGGCCTTCGGCAGCGCGTGGTACGCAGCGTCGCGGATGAGCAGATGCCGGAACGTGTAGGCATCGTCGCCCCCCAGGCCCGGGTCCGGCTCGGGCCGGACGATGTCCTTGTGGATGAGCGACAGGAGGCGGCTGGTCACACCGGCCCGCTCCGACGGTGGGCTCAGCTCGACAACGGCACCACGCTCGAAGACCCGGCCGACGACCGAGGCCCGCTCCGCGACTGCCCGCTCTGTGACCGGCAGACGCTCCAGGCGGGCGGTCACCAGGGCAGTGATTGACGGCGGAACGGCAACGTCACCGAGGCCGTCCTTCGCGATCCAACCCGCATCGGTTGCGACGAGGTGACCCTCATCGATCAACATGGCGAGCATCTCCTC
This sequence comes from uncultured Steroidobacteraceae bacterium, assembly GCA_964552085.1. Lineage (GTDB taxonomy): Bacteria > Chloroflexota > Limnocylindria > QHBO01 > QHBO01 > JACDBZ01. The sequence continues at coordinate 957 of CAZKFP010000147.1, read as the reverse complement.
GAGGAAGAGTGGATTGCCCTCGGCGGCTGCGTTGATCCGCTCGCGTATGTGCGCCGGGACGGCGACCCCCCCGGGGAGCGCGGCGATCAGCTCGCCAGCGGCCGCCCCCGACAGGGGCTCGAGGGTGACGATCGCCGCCTGCGGGAGCGCATCACCCCAGGCCGGCCGCATCTCGCGCAGCTCGGGGCGCGCCATGATCACAGTCAGGAACGGAGCCTCGCGGATCCACGTGGCGAGATACTCAACGAGGTCCATGAACGTCGGCTCTGCCCAATGGAGATCGTCCCAGACCACGACCAGAGGTCCCCGCCGGATAACCGTCTCGAAGGTCCGGCGAACCGCCCAGAACAAGTCCTCGCGCGCTGCTCCACCCTCGGACAGCCCGATGACCTCCTCCAGGCGCACGGCAGCCGCCTCCCCACCCGGGTCTGCCAGAAGCGTCCGGACCTTTGCTCGTGCCTCCTCGGCATCATCGAGGTCCTGGATGCCGGCTGCCGTCCGCACCACTTCTGCCAGCGGCCAGAAGGTGATGCCGTCGCCATACGGCAAGCAATGGCCACGTAGCACCGTGGCATCGTCGAGAATCTGATCGAGGAATTCATTGACCAGCCTGCTCTTGCCCACCCCGGCCATCCCCAGCACGACAACCACCCGGGATCGCCGCTCGCGCACCGCCTCGTCCCAAGTCTGGCGTAGCAGCGCGATCTCGGCGTCGCGGCCGACGATCTGTCCGGTCGCCCGCCGCACGTGTCCCGGGACGCCGGCGCGGACCGCGAGGAGCCGACGAGCTACGACGGGAGCCACCTTTCCCTTGACGTCCAGCGCGCCAACCGACTCGAAGCTCACCGCGTCGCGCACCAGGCGTAGCGTGGTGTCGGCGACCAAGACCTCGTCCAGCCCGGCCGCTTGCTGCAGTCGTGCGGCAATATTGACCGTGTCGCCCGTGACCATCGTCCC
>CAZKFP010000146.1:0-5952 GCA_964552085.1 uncultured Steroidobacteraceae bacterium | reverse complement strand
GCCGGACGCCGCTAGACTCGATCGGATGGGCCCGATGACGGCGACACGCAGCGAAAGCCGTGACTACTACGAGGTGCTCGGCGCCGAGCCGTCGGCCTCGAGCGCGCAGTTGCGCGTCGCCTTTCGCGAGGCCGTGCTGCTCCACCATCCCGATCGGGCTCCCTCGTCCGACGTGGCGACCCGGCGCACTTCGATCCTGAATCGTGCCTGGGCCGAGCTGCGTGATCCTGTCCGGCGCCTGCACTACGACCACGCGCTCGAGGCCGGCCGCGCGGCCACGCTCGAATGGCCGCTCGACGAGGGCGAGGCCACGCGGCGGACGGGACGGCGATCTCGCAGGCGGATCCAGCCGGGGGAGCCCAGCCCGTGGCACGAGCCGCAGTGGCGCTCGGTGGCCGGGTTTCGCGTACCGGCAGAGATCTTCATGGCCGGGCCGGTCGTGCAGGAGCGCTGGATCGTGGAGCATCACATCGCCGGGCACGACTGGCGCGAGCACGACGAGCGCTATTGGCTTCGCTACGCGGCGCGGCACTACGCGGAACGGGGTCGCATCGACGACTGGCTCGGCGCGCTGGAGCGCATGATCGCCCAGGACCCGCCGCTGGCCGAGGTCGTCGATGCCGGCCTGCGTGAGGCGTACATCACCGCCGGCGAGGAGCTGCGCGGTGCGATGGTCGTGGCCGGGATCGCCGAGCGCCACGGGCCCGACAGCCCGCAGTGGCGATGGGCGGAGCGCGAGCTGCGCGTCCTCCTCGGCGAGTACCGGGACCAGCACGTCCGGCGCGGCCCGGCGGCCCAGCGCGCGGAGAACGCCGAGCTTCTGCTGAACTTCCTCGAGTCGATCGGCCTCGAGCCGAGCTTCACCGACTATCGCGCCGCGATCGTGGCGCATCGCCGGGCACAGCATGCCGGCCGCGCCACCGAGCTCGTGGAGCGGGTCATGGCGGCTCCGGTCACCGAGCCGGGACGCTGGTTCAGCCTCGTCCAGCTGCTGACCGAGGCGGGGCAGCTCGACCGAGCGTCAGTGCTCCTCGCCGAGATCGCGCGCGGCGACCGGCCGGCAGCACTCGACCCGAAGCAGGTGTACAGGCCCTGGCGTCGCATCTCCGCCGCCCGTGAACGGCTCGCGCGCGCTCGTCGACGCAGGCGGGTCGGGCAGGCCCACGAGGCCGACCTGCTAGCGTAGGAGCATGGACCACTCGGCGCCGGGACGGCCACCGGGATTTCGTTCGATCGCAGCCGCCCTGCGCTCGTGGCGCGTCCTCGTGGGCGCCGCGATCGGTGGGCTCTCGGCCGTCCTGAGCGTCCTTCCCGTGGCCATCGTCGGTGACGGCCAGCCGTTCGTCTCGGCCCTGCCACTGGCCGCGGTTAGCGTCGTGGGGCTGCTGTTCGGATGGGTGGCCGCCGCCACCGCCTTCGTCATCGCGCTCGGCGCGCTCCTCGTCCTGCCCGTGCCGGGCGGCCCGCTCGCCGACCTCGTGCGGCTCATCTCGTTCCTCATCGTCGCGCCGATCGTCATCGTGCTCCTTCGCCGGCTCGAGGTCATCCGCGCCGCCGCGGTCGAGGCGCGCGAGCGAGCGGAGGCGTCGCGGCTCGCGGCCGAGACGGAACGCTCCGAGCTCGAGGTTGCCCGCCGCGAGACCGCCCGCGCCCTGGGCCGTGCCGAGCGCGAGCGATTGAGGCTCGAGGAGGTGGCGGAGGCGATCCCGGAGCCCCTGATCGTGTACGACGACACTCATCGGGGCACGTACGGGAACCGGGCCGCCCTTCGCCTCTTCGGCCGCAGCTTCGTCGAGCGCGAGATCGACGAGTGGGGCCGCATCGCCGAGCCACGGGACGAGACCGGTGTCGCCCTCGCTCGCCGCGAGTGGCCGCAGGTGCTGGCCCAGACGTCGCCGATGCGTCGTCGGCTCATCCTGCGCATCCCGATGTCGGGTCGCGACGTGATGGTCGACGTTGAAGGGACGCCGATCCCCGGGGGCGGTGCCCTGCTCCTGCTGCGAGACGTCGGCAGGGAGGAGGATGCTCGCCGCCGCCTGTCAGGCTTCGCGAGCTTCGTGGCGCACGAGCTGCGCAACCCGCTCGCCGTGGCCAAGGCGCGCCTGGAGCTGGCCCAGCGCGACCCAGAGATGCCGACGCGCGCCGGCACGCATGGCGCGCGGGCGCTCGACTCCGTTGACGCCGCGATCGACATCCTCGAGCGCCTCGAGCTGTACTCGCGGGCGGAAGCCGGGGGCGTCGAGGCCGTGCGTGAGCCCTTCGACCTTGCCCCGGCGGTCGGCTCCGCGATCGAGCGGCTCCGGACGCGCGGCTCGGAGCGCGAGGTGCTCGTGTCGCTCGCCCCCGACATCCGCGTCACGGGGGATCAGCCCCTCTCCGTCCTTGCGATCACGAACCTGCTGACGAACGCGGATCGCTACTCGACGCCTGGGGCGCCGATCCACGTCGAGGTCGCTCCCGACGACCCGCTCGTCCTCCGCGTCCGCGACGAGGGCCCGGGCGTCGCCGACGAGATGGCCGAGCAGCTCTTTCGCGATCGGGTCGCAGCCGGGCGCGGGCTCGGCCTCGGCCTCTTCCTCGTGCGGGCCGCGATGGACGCGATGGGCGGATCGGTCGAGCTCGAACAGCGCCGCCCGGCCGCGGTCTTCGCCCTGCGTTGGCCGCGCGCGACGTGACCTCCGACCCGCATCGGCTCCTGCGACATCCCGGGCCGGTCGAGGCGTACCCGCTCGAGGCGTCGGACGCCGAGCTGGCCGCCGCGGTCGGCCTCGAGCCCGACCGGATCGTGCGCTACGACATGAACACGCTCGGGGGCGGGCCGCTCGGGTCGGTGCGCCGAGCGTGGCGCGGCTGGGACCCGGCTGCCTCGGTCGAGTACGGTGACCTCGGCTACGCGCGCCTTCGCGCCGCGATCGGCTCGACGATCGGCGTGCCGCCGCACCGCGTCATCCCGGGCGCCGGCGCGGACGAGCTCATCCGGCTCGTCACCCACAGCGTCATCGGCCCGGGCGATGCCGTCGTCGTGCCGACTCCGACGTTCTCGATGTTCGCCGTCGAGGCCGGCCTCGCGGGGGCCGAGGTCCACGTGCTACCGCGCACCTCGCCCAGACAACGCTGGCCGGCAGCGGCGATCCGGGCGGCAGCGGACGCCGTTGACGCACGCCTCGTGTGGATCTGCTCCCCGAACAATCCGACTGGCGACGCGATTCCCGTCGCCGAGCTGCGGGAGCTCGCCACCGGCCTCGAGGCGATCGTCGCCGTCGACCAGGTGTACCTCGAGTTCGCGACCGCGGCCGGCGCCGGCGGGCTCGACGCCATCCCCCTGCAGGAGGAGCTCGACAACGTCCTCGTCCTGCGCTCGCTGGCGAAGGCGTACGGGCTGGCCGGAGCCCGCATCGGCTACCTCGTCGTGCCCGACGCCCTGGCGGAGCGCTTCGACGCCCTGCGCCTGCCCCTTCCGGTCGGGAGCGCCACGGAGGCGCTCGCCCTCGGTGCGCTGGCTGATCCCGACGAGGCCTGCGCGCGGCACGCGGCAATCATGCGCGAGCAGCGACGCCTCGCCGATGCGCTGCGCGGTCATGGCTGCGAGGTGCTCGACGGCCTGGGCAACTTCGTGACCTTCCGGCCGGTCGACGCCGCGGCGCTCAGCTCTGCGCTCATGCGCCGCGGGCTCGTGGTGCGCGAATACCCGAGCGGACCGATGGCCGGTTGGCTGCGCGCCACCGCGCGAGCGGCCGACGAGAACGACCGGCTCATCGCCGCGCTCGACGACCTGTTGGGCTAGGCGGCCGGGACGACCTCCAGGGGTCCGAGGTCGGCCGCCGCCAGCTCGTCGCGCACGCGCGACGCGTCGCCGGTCAGCAGGATGAGCGCGTCGTCGGGGCGGACGAGGTCGCGCGCCGCCGCCAGGACGTCGTGGACGGTGACCGCCTCGAGTCGCGAGCGGTACGTCTGCCAGTAATCGTCGGGCAGGCCGTAGATGGGGAGCGGCTCGATCGCCGCCGCGATGCCGGGGGTCGTCTCGAAGCGAAGCGGGAAGACGCCGACGAGGAAGTCACGGACCTCCGCCAGCTCCGCCTCATCCGGGGGCTCCGAGCGGATCCGCTCGAGCTGGCCGAGCAGCTCCCGGATCGCGTCGACCGTGACCTCCGTCTGGACCGCTGCGGAGGCGGTGAACGGGCCCGCGGCGCGACGCGGGTCGAACGTGCAGCGCGCGCCGTACGTGTAGCCGAGCTCCTCGCGCAGCCGCCGGTTCAGGCGGCTGCCGAAGACGCCGCCGAGGAGCGCGGCCATGACGAGGGCCGGAATGTACGCCGGGTGATGGCGGTCGATGCCGACGTGGCCGACGCGCAGCTCGCTCTGGACCGAGCCCGGCCGGTCGACGAGGACGACCCGTCGGCCGCCTCGCTGGCGTGGCTCGAACGTTCGGTGGCCGGTCCCCGCACCGGACCAGTCCCCCAGGTGCCGCTCGGTGGCCGCGAGCGCGACGTCCGGATCGATGGCCCCGGCGATGACGAGGTGGGCGACGCCCGGCGCGTAGTGGGCGTCATGGAACGCGCGGGCCGACGCCACGTCCAGTGCCTCCACGCTCTCCGGGACGCCCGCCGCGAGCCGGCCGTAGGGGACGTCGGGCGCGTAGACCTCGCGGAGGAAGCTCTCCTCGGCCAGGCGACCGGGATCGGCGCGCGCCTGGAGGATGTCGTTCAGGCGCTCCCCCTTGAGCCGTTCGAACTCGCCGGCGTCGAGCCGCGGCGTGCGGATCATCTCGGCCAGGAGCGCGAGCCCGTCGTCGAGCTTGTCGCCGAGCGCCGTGAACCCCGCTCGCGCGCTGTCCCAGGTCGACTCGCTGCCGACCGAGATCCCGAGGCGCTCGGTCGTCTCGGCAAACGTCGCCGCATCCAGCCGCTCCGTCCCGGTGACGAGCAGCTGCGCGGTGAGGGCCGCGATGCCGGCCTGCGCCTCGTCCTCGGTCGCGGCGCCCGCGTCGGTGACGAGGTGGACGCTCACGAGCTCGCGCTCCGCCAGCGGAACGAGCCACACCCCCAGGCCGCTCGGCAGCTGGTGGCGGACGAAGTCCGGGAACCGATACGTGCGCGGCGTGCCCGCGAGAGGGCGGGCGATCACGACGCGGCCTCCGCCGGCACGTACGTCAGCGTCACGCGGTTGTCCTCCCTGGCCGACTCGCGAAGGGCCGTGGCCACGCGGGCCGTGTCGACGGCCGCGTACCGCGCCACCTCGGAGTTGACCCGCTCCGGCTCGTCGAAGAGGCAGGCGTACATGCTGAGGCGGTCGGCGCGCTCGCTGATCCGCTCGAGGCTGCCGGCCGCGTGGGCGGCATGCAGGTTGCGCACGCGCTCCAGGTCGGCATCGGTCGGGCCGTCGGTTGCGAGGCGATCGAGCTCGGCCAGCGTCGCGGTCTCGAGCTTCTCGGCCGTGACGCCCGGGCGGGCAGTGACCCACAGCGCGAGCATGCTCGCGCCCCCGACGATCGGGAACACGAAGACGCTCGCGTCCTGCGCGAGCCGCTGCTCGCGCACGAGGCTCGCGTACAGGCGGGATGCGCGGCCCGAACCGAGGACGTCGGCGCCGACGTCGAGGGCGTCGAAGGCATCGGTCCCGAACGGCGGGATCCGGTGGGCGAGGTAGATGCGGGTGAGGGGCACCTGGTCGGCCTTCATGTCGCGCACGCCCCGGCCGATGATCGGGTCGACCGTCATGTCCGGTGGCGGGGGCAGCGACGGGTTGGCGGGGATTGGACCGAAGTGGCGCTGCACCATCGCGAGGGCCGCATCGGTCTCGAAGTCGCCGGCGATCGTCAGGACCGCGTTGTTCGGCGCGTACCAGGTCGCGAAGAAGTCGCGCACGTCGTCGAGCGACGCGGCCTCGAGATCGTCCATGGACCCGATCGTCGAATGGTGATACGGGTGCTCCTTCGGGTAGACGAGCGCCTGG
>CAZKFP010000145.1:0-3560 GCA_964552085.1 uncultured Steroidobacteraceae bacterium | reverse complement strand
CGGTTCCCGCTCACCAAAACGCACGCCGGAGACGAGCAGCTACTCAGCCCCGCGGCGGGCCTCGGCCCAGAGCAGGAGCCCGATGAGGTACGACGCGTTCCGCGTCACGTCGCCGTAGTCACCCGGCCGCATGCTGCCGGTCTCGTTGAAACGCTCCACGAAACGCTCGGCGGCTCGACGGCCATCGGCCTGGCCGTATCCACTCGACGCCGGCGTGAAGAAAAGCCCGTCTCGATAGATCCCGACCGTGAACCGGCGACCGGTGACGGTCTCGAGCTCCTGGCCCTCCGCGGCTCGTGCGAGCTTCAAGAGCCGCGCGTACGTCAGCGGCGCCACCACCCCTCTACTCCCCCAGGAACTCGCGAACGAGGTTCTGGAAGTGGTAGACGCCGTTCTCGCGCTTCGCGCTGAAGCGGCCGGTGTCGTACGCGCGCGAGCGGAGGCCGCGCTGGACCTGCTCGCAGATGACGATGTCCTCCTGCTGGATCTCATCGGAGAAGGCGATCGTCTGCTGCATCGACTCCCAGCCCGAGCCGGATCCGGGGTCGGCGAAGAACCACTCGAAGATCGTGAGCGTGCGGTCCGGCCCGAGCGGCAGGATGACATTCGAGGACATGTTGTCCTGGTAGATGTTGAACATCGTGTTCGGGAAGAGCCAGTAGTAGAGCGCGTCCTCTTCGCCATCGGCGGTGCGCAGGTATCGCCGGTCGCGCCCGAGCTCCTCGCCGGGCTTGAGCTCCCGGATCGGCGCATGCTGCTTCGAGTAGTAGCGGAACTCCTCGACGCGGTAGGCGTCGTAGTCGAGCTCTTTGAAGAGCGCCGGATGGGCGATCGGCAGGTGGTAGCCCTCGAGATAGTTGTCGACGTAGACCTTCCAATTGCACTCGATGACGTAGTCGCGCCGTTCGACGAGGCGCATGGCGTCGACGTCATAACCGGCCCCCGCCACCTCGGCCGGGATGGCGCCCATCATCTCGGCGAGCGGTGGCGCCTCATCCCACAGGTTGACGAAGACGAACGGCCCCCAACGCTCGACGCGGACCGGCACGAGCCCGAAGTCCTCCTTGCTGAAGCCCTCCGTCTCCTCCATCTCCGGCGCGGCGCGCAGGCACCCGTCGAGGCCGTACGTCCAGCCGTGGTAGCGGCACTGGAGCGACTTGCGGTTGCCCTTCGTCAGCGCCACCTGTCCGGCGCGGTGCCGGCACACGTTGTAGAAGGCCTTCAGCTCGCCGTCGAGACCATGGGTGATGACGACCGGCTCGTCGAGCACGGTGACCGGGACGAAGTCGCCGATGCGCTGGAGCTCATCGGTCCTGGCCACGAGCTGCCAGGTGCGACCGAAGACTCGCTCCCTCTCGCGCTCGAGGATGTCGGCATCGAGGTAGTAGCGCGACGGGAGGGTCGCGGCGCGGCTGAGCGGCGTCTTCGGCAGGGTGCTCATCATGTGCTGAGTGTACCGATGCGCCCCATTTCCTTGCCGCAACCCACGGCGAAGTGCTACAACGGGCCGATCCACTGAGACGGACGGGCGCCGCGCGGACGGCGTGCACACACTGGAGGAGACTCATGAGCACGATGCGACGCTTTGCGATCCTACCGATCGCGATGCTCGTCCTGGCGGCCTGCCAGGCCGGGACCGGGGACGGAAGCCCGGGCGCAAACGGCGGCACCGGGGACGCGGTATGCGATGGCGACGGCCTTGAGGGCCACCTGGCCGAGGTGTGCGAGGCGGGGGTCCTCGTCATCTCCACCGACCCGGCGTATCCGCCCCAGTCCTTCCTGAACGAGGAGACTGGCGAGTACGAGGGCTTCGACATCGACGTCGCGATCGAGATCGCGAATCGCCTCGGCGTCGACTACGAGTTCACCGATCCGACCTTCGACGCGGTCGTCGCCGGCAACTGGTCGGGGCGCTGGGACGTGAGCGTCGGCTCCGTGACCGTGACCGAAGACCGCAAGGAGGTCCTCGCCTTCACCCAGCCGTACTACTTCACGCCGGCGCAGCTATCGGCGTTCGCCGATTCGGACGTGGCGAGCGTCGACGACCTCGCCGGTGAGACGGTATGCGCGGGCGAGGCGACGACGTACCTGTCCTGGATGCAGGGCGAGCTGTCCCTGCCCGCGGAAGCCGGCGAGATCACCGAGGTTCCGGAGGGACTCGAGTCCACCACCCTGCCGACCGACATCGACTGCGCCGAGGCGTGGCGATCCGGCCGCACCGACGACTTCGCCGGTTGGCTGACGGCCCTGCCGACCGCGCAGGGCGCGATCGACGAGGGGTATCCTGTGAAGCTCGTCGGCGAGCCGGTCTTCTACGAGCCGCTCGCCGTGGCGTTCGATCTTGCCGCCGAGAACGGCGACTCGCTCGTCTCGGCCGTGGACGAGATCATCGGCGAGATGCACGAGGACGGGACGATGACCTCGCTGTCCGAGAAGTGGTACGAGGGCGTCGACCTCACGAAGCAGCAGTAGGCGGCAGCGAACGGGGGCGGGGTGACCGGAGGGTCATCCCGCCCCCGCGCATCTATAACCGAGGAGTGACATGACGGCCGGGTACGGCTCCGAGCCAGCCACGGCGGCACCGATCATCGAGCAGATGGTCGCCGCCCGCCGGTCCGCGCGGCGCCGCTTCCGGTCCATCTACGTGGCGGTCTGGATCGGGCTCGTCGTCCTCCTCGGCGGCGGGATGTGGCTCGCCTCCGGTGCGGAGTTCGAGTTCGTCCTCCGCTCCGGGCCGGTCATCGTGCTCCAGGGCGCGGGGATCACGGTCCTCGTGTCGGCGGCGTCGATCTTCTTCGCCACGATCCTCGCCGTCGTCGGCGCATTCGCGCGCCTGAGCAGCAGCCCGATCCCGAACGCGATCGCGTCGTTCTACGTGTCGCTCTTCCGCGGCACGCCGCTGCTGCTCCAGATCTACTTCATCTTCTACGCGCTCCCGCAGCTCGGCATCATCCTGCCGGCGATCCCGGCCGGCATCGTGGCCCTGAGCCTGAACTACGGGGCGTACATGACCGAGATCTTCCGAGCCGGCATCCAGGCCGTGCCACCGGGCCAGCGGGAGGCGGGAGAAGCGCTCGGCATGCAGGAGCGTCTCGTCATGCGGCGCATCGTCCTGCCGCAGGCGGTGCGCATCGTCATCCCGGCCATTGGCAACGACTTCGTCGCGATGCTCAAGGACTCGGCGCTCGTCTCGACGATCACCGTCCACGAAACGCTGTTCATGGCGCAGCGCATCGGCCGCAGCGCGTTCGAGCCCGTGGCGGCACTCATCATCGCCGGCGCCGTGTACTGGACTCTGACTATCATCTTCAGCGTCTTCCAGGAACGCCTCGAACAGCGCCTGCGGCGGTCGGACCGATGAGCTCGACCCTTCCCGACCACGGCCAGCGGAACGCCCCTGGGGGCTCCGGCTACGACGAGGGTGCCGACCTGCCGGCGCACCTCGGAGACGTGATCGTCCGCGCGGAGGGAATCGAGAAGTACTTCGGCGACAACCACGTCCTGTGCGGCATCGACCTCGAGGTGCGCCAGCGGGAGGCGGTCATGCTCGTCGGCCGCTC
>CAZKFP010000144.1:0-2500 GCA_964552085.1 uncultured Steroidobacteraceae bacterium | reverse complement strand
CCAGAAGAACAGCGGGAAGGTCGCCGCCTTGATGCCGAACACGACGAGTAGCAGCATCGCCACGGTGGTCTCCATGATCGGCGCGTCGAGCTCGCGCAGCCGGACCGCCAGGTCGGCCATGTTCAGCGTGCCCGTCATCCCATAGAGGATCCCGACCGCCGACAGGAAGAACGCCGAGCTGACGAGGTTGATGGTGACGTACTTCATCGCGCCCTCGAGCTGGGCGCGCTCCCCGCCGAGCGCCATCAGCACGAACGAGGCGATCAGCATCACCTCGAACCAGACGAACAGGTTGAAGATGTCGCCGGTCAGGAACGCGCCGGCCAGCCCGACGAGCAGGATGAGCAGCAGCGGGTAGTAGCCGAACGACTCGCGCCGGACGTCCAGCCCGCCCAGGGAGTACACCGCCACGGCCAGCCCCACCAGGCCGGTCATCACCACCATGGACGCGCTGAGCAGGTCAGCGACGAGGGTGATCCCGAACGGCGCGGGCCAGTTCCCGATCTGGGTCGCCTGGATGCCGTTGTCGCGCACGGCGACCAGGAGCACGAGCCCGGCCACCAGCTGGCCGAGCGCGCCCGCGATTCCCAGCCACTGCTGCACGGCCACCCAGCGCCAGGCCAGCATGGCGAGCGCGGCCGCCACGAACGGGACCAGCAGCGGCAGGACGAGGATCAGGTTCATCGCTCGGTCGAGACCATCTCGTCGATGTCGTCGCTGCCGACCGTCTGATAGACGCGCTTCACCAGCACGAGCAGGAACGCCAGCACGCCGAAGCTGATGACGATGGCGGTCAGGATGAGGGCCTGTGGGACGGGGTCGGCGAACGCGCCGATGGGCGCCTGCTCGCCTTCGGGAACGATCGGCGGGCCCGAGCGGCTCACGCCGCCGACGGTGAAGATGAGCAGGTTCGCCGCGTGGGCCAGCAGGGTGAGCCCGATCGCCAGGCGCACGATCGAACGGCGCAGCATGGTGTACAGGGCCGCGGAGAAGAGGACGCCGACCAGGATCGACAGGATCAGCTCCATGGCACCTGCTCCGAGACCTCCTCCATGGCTGCCGTGCGCGCCGCGTCGGCACGCTCGTCGTCGATCGATTCGGCCAGGGTCAGGACGATGGTGAGCGTGACCCCGATGACGGTGAGGTACACGCCGACGTCGAAGAAGAATACGGTGCTGAGCTCGACACGCCCGCCGGCCAGGAGGGGCAGGTCGAAGAAGATGCCTTGCAGGAACGCCTCGCCCAGGACGAAGCCGCCGATGCCGCTGGCCGCGGCGATGAGCAGCCCCCAGGCCAGCAGGTTGCGCGGATCGACGCGCAGGGAGCGGCGCGCCGTCTCGGCGTCGTAGGCGATGACCAGCAGCGTGAAGGCGATGGCCGCCACGAGGCCGCCGGCGAAGCCGCCGCCGGGAGCGTTGTGCCCGCGGATGAGCACGAAGACGGAGAAGAGAAGCAGCAGCGGCTGCACGACGCGAGCGGCGGTGGCGAGGATCAGGGAGACCATCGGTCAGTCCTTCCTCGGCCGCAGGCGCAGGAGCGCGTAGATGCCGAGCGCGGCGAGCGCCAGGACAGTGATCTCGCCGAACGTGTCAAGCGCCCGGAAGTCGACCAGGATGACGTTCACGATGTTCCGGCCGTGGGCGTCCGGCACGCTGCGCTCGGCGAAGTACTCGGTCAGCGGCACGTCGTTCGCGACTGTGAACGCGCCGAGCGTCAGGCCGGTCATGAGCAGCCCGGCGGCCCCCGCGATCGTCGCGTCCCGCATCCGCGTCCGGGTCGACGAGCGCACCGCGAATCGCGGCAGGTGGTAGAGGACGAGGACGAAGAGGATGACCGTCAGCGTCTCGATCAGGATCTGGGTCATGGCCAGGTCCGGCGCCCCGAACAGCATGAAGATGAGCGCCACGCCGTAGCCGACCACCCCGAGCGCCGCGATGGCCGACAGCCGCGAGCGGGTGGTGATGGCCACCAGGGACGCGACGATCACGATGACGACCACCGCCACCTCGTGGACCTGAACGTCCAGGGTGCCGACGAACGCCGGCACGGACCCACGGCCGAGGAAGGCGTATCCGACCAGCCCAACCGCAACGACGAGAATGGTCAGCAGGTAGCGACGGAGCAGCCCGCTCTGGAGCGTCCCGGCCAGCAGCTCGGCGCCCCGCTGCAGGCCGTCGACCGCGGCGAGGTAGCCGCGCTCGGGCCCGATCCTGACGCCGACGTCCAGCCGGCGGGCGGTCCCGGCCAGCGAACGGCGCCAGCGGAAGGCGGCGATCCCCAGCACCAGGGTGACGCCGCTGAGGATGAGCATGGGCGAGATGCCGTGCCACAGCAGCAGCTCGATGTCAGACGGCGTGCCGGTGATGGAGGAGATCGCCTCGCTCGCCAGCCCGGTGGCGAAGGCGGCCGGCACGAGACCGCTGATCACACCGAGGGCGCCGAGCAGGACCGGCCCGGCCAGCAGGCTGACCGAGGCCTCGTGTGGGACCTTGGGAAGCTG
>CAZKFP010000143.1:0-4501 GCA_964552085.1 uncultured Steroidobacteraceae bacterium | reverse complement strand
CGACCACACGCCAGAAGTCGGCGCCGGTGCGGTCGAGCTTGTTGACGAAGCAGAAGCGCGGGACGTGGTACTTGTCGGCCTGGCGCCAGACCGTCTCGGACTGCGGCTCGACGCCGGCGACGCCGTCGAAGACGACGACCGCGCCATCGAGCACGCGCAGGCTGCGCTCGACCTCGGCCGTAAAGTCCACGTGCCCGGGCGTGTCGATCAAGTTGATGCGATGGTCATCCCAGAAGCAGGTCGTCGCGGCCGCGGTGATCGTGATCCCCCGCTCCTGCTCCTGCTCCATCCAGTCCATCGTGGCGGCGCCCTCGTGGACCTCGCCGATCTTGTAGATCTTCTTCGTGTAGAACAGGATCCGCTCGGTCACGGTCGTCTTGCCCGCGTCGATGTGCGCGATGATCCCGATGTTGCGGGTGCGCTCGAGCGGGTTGGCGCCGGTTCCGGCCGTTCGTCCTGCGGTCTGCGTCGTCATCGGTCTACCACTTGAAGTGGCTGAAGGCCTTGTTGGCCTCCGCCATGCGGTGCGTGTCCTCGCGTCGCTTCACCGCGTTGCCGATGCCGTTGCTGGCATCCATGAGCTCCGCGGCGAGCTTGTCGGACATGCTCTTGCCATTGCGTTTGCGGGCCGACTCGATGAGCCAGCGCATGCCGAGGCTGATGCGCCGATCGGCGCGCACCTCGACCGGGATCTGGTACGTGGAGCCGCCGACGCGCTTCGGCTTGACCTCGATGAGCGGCATCGCGTTGCGCAGCGCCTGCTCGAGCACCTCGACCCCGGCGCGCCCCGCCTGCGACTCGCAGCGCGACAGCGCGTCCTCGAGGATGCGATGGGCCAGGTGGCGCTTGCCACCGTACATGAGCTTGTTCGTGAACTGGTTCAGCGTGAGAGCCGTCCCGGTCAGGTGCTCGGTGTACTTCGTCTTGCGCGCGATCGTCGGACGTCGTGGCATCGGCTAGGCCTTGCCCGGCGCCTTCGCGCCGTACTTGCTGCGACCCTGGCGGCGGTCGCGGACGCCCGCAGCGTCGAGCGTGCCGCGGATGATGTGGTACTTCACCGCCGGGAGGTCCTTCACGCGGCCGCCACGCACGAGCACCATCGAGTGCTCCTGCAGGTTGTGGCCGATGCCGGGGATGTAGGCGGTGACCTCCATCCCGTTCGTCAGCCGCACGCGCGCGACCTTCCGAAGCGCCGAGTTCGGCTTCTTCGGGGTGCGCGTCATGACCTGCAGACAGACGCCGCGCCGCTGGGGGGCGCCGCGTCCCTCGCTCGTGGTCTGCTTGAGGGTGTTCAGCGTCCGGCGCAGCGCCGGGGCCTTGACCTTCTTGATCGCCGGCTTACGGCCCTTGCGGACCAGCTGGCTGATGGTTGGCAACGAGAACCTCGCGTTCGTACTCGCGTGAGTGCGTGAATGTGTATCTGCAGATCGTCTCCACCGCGCCCACGGCCGACCGAATCGGATGCCATCTCGGGCTTCAGCGGAGGGTGCCCAACAGGGCACACACGAAGGCGTCCCGAACGCGGGACACCGAACGCGGAGTATACGGAACACCCGTTCACAGTGTCAAACCGAAACACCCTCCGCGCGACAGCGCGAGGGCGGCCCGCGGCGGGCCGCCCTCGGCATCGGTCAGGTCGAGGCAGGCGCTACTTCTTGGCGGCGCCGGCCGCCTTCGGCTCCTTTGCCTCCTTGGCCTCCTCGGTGAGCTCGTCGAAGGTCTGCTCCTCGACGGCCGCCTCCATCTCCGGGTTATCGCCGGCGCCCATGAGATCGGCGATGCTGTCGCCCTCGGCCTCGGCTGCCGCCTCGGCCTCGTCGGTATCCACCGTGCCGGAGCCATCGGTGTCGGGATCGCCCGACAGGAAGGCACGGGCCGCAGCCTCCTCGCGCTGCTGCTCCTCCTCGGCCGGCGAGAGCTGCCCGGCCCGCTCGGCCTGCAGGCGTCGCGCCTCGGCGCCGGTCCCGGCGGGGATCAGCTTGCCGATGATCACGTTCTCCTTGAGGCCGATGAGGTGGTCCTTGGCGCCGTTGATCGCCGCCTCGGTGAGCACCCGCGTCGTCTCCTGGAAGGAGGCGGCAGCGAGGAAGGAAGAGGTGTTGAGCGATGCCTTCGTGACGCCGAGCAGGACGGTCTGCGCCGTCGCCGGCTCACCGCCCTCGGCGAGGATCCGGTTGTTCGTCTCCTCGAACTCGAAGCGGTCGATGAGCTCCGAGGGGAGCAGCTCGGTGTCCCCGGCGTTGTCGACGGTCACCTTGCGCAGCATCTGGCGCACGATGATCTCGATGTGCTTGTCACTGATCGTGACGCCCTGGGATCGGTACACCTTCTGGACCTCGCCGACGAGGAAGCGCTGGACGGTGTCCACGCCCTTGATCTCGAGCAGCTCCTTCGGGTTGAGCGACCCCTCGGTCAGCGAGTCGCCGGCCGAGACGGTGTCGCCGTCGGAAACGCGCAGGCGGGCCGAGTGCGGCACCGGGTACTCGCGAACGTCCACCTCTTCGGTGTGCAGGGTCAGGGTGCTTCCCTTCTTCGCCACACGGCCGGCGGCCGGCGCCTTGACCTCGACGAGGTCCTCCCCCTCGCCCAGGCGGGCGAGCAGCTGGCTCTCGGTCACCTCGTCGCCGTCGGCGACGAGGATCTCGTGCTGGCGCGTGAGCTTGAATGTCGTGTCGTACGACTCTCGGTGGGTGACCCGCACGGTGATCGGCTGGTCGCCCGCGGCCGGCGGCACCTCGACGGTGCCGTCGATCTCGGTCATCGTCGCCTGGCCCTTCGGGATGCGCGCCTCGAACAGCTCCTCGACGCGGGGCAAACCCTGGGTGATGTCCTCGCCAGCGACGCCGCCGGTGTGGAACGTCCGCATCGTCAGCTGCGTGCCCGGCTCGCCGATCGACTGCGCGGCGATGATCCCGACCGCCTGGCCGAGCTCGACGAGATCGCCGGTGGCGAGGTTGCGCCCGTAGCACATGCGGCACACGCCGTGGCGCGCGGCGCAGGTGAGCGGTGAGCGCACGCTGACGCGATCGAGGCCGGCGGCGTCGATCTTCAGCAGCGCCTCCTCGTTGATCTCGGCGTTGCGCTCGACGAGCACCTCGCCGCTCTTCTCGTCGACGATGTCGAAGGCCGCCATGCGGCCGATGAGGCGGTCGAGGAACGGCTCCGGAATCTGCTCCGACTCCTCGACGGTGATCCAGGTGCCGATGTCGGCCCCACAGTCGTCCTCGCGCGTGATGACGTCCTGGGCCACGTCCACGAGGCGCCGGGTGAGGTACCCGGAGTCGGCGGTGCGCAGCGCGGTGTCGGCGAGCCCCTTGCGGGCGCCGTGGCTCGAGATGAAGTACTCGAGCACGCTCATTCCCTCGCGCAGGTTCGAGCGGATCGGCAGGTCGATGATCCGGCCCGACGGGTCGGCCATGAGGCCGCGCATCCCGGCCAGCTGGTGGATCTGGGTGACCGAGCCGCGGGCGCCCGAGTTCGTGATGAGCATGATCGAGCCACGCTCGTCGAGCCCGGAGAGCATCGACTGCGTGACGTCGTCGGTCGCCTTGCGCCAGACCTCGACGGTCTGCGTGTAGCGCTCGTCCTCGGTGATGAAGCCGCGACGGAACTCGCGGTCGATGTCGGTGACCTTGTCCTCGGCGTCGCCGAGCAGCTTGCCCTTGTTCTTCGGCACGACGAGGTCGTCCACGCCGATCGTGATGCCGGCCGCCGTCGCGTAGCGGAAGCCGAGCGCCTTGATGCCGTCGACGAGCGTCGCGGTCGCCTCCGGACCGAGGTCGCGGTAGCAGCGCGCGATGATCTCCTTCAGGCCCTTACGGTCCATCGCCCGGTTCTCGAAGCCGAGCTCGCGCGGCAGGACGGTGTTGAAGATGACCCGACCGGTCGTCGTCTCGACGACCTCCTGGTGGCTGCGGATCGTGCCGTCCTCATCGGTCCCGTCGTAGATCTCGAGCTCGACCTTGACCGGCGCCTGGACGTGCACGTACCCGAGCTGCGTCGCCATGATCGCCTCGTCGGCGCTCGAAAAGGCCTTGCCCGCGCCGTCCTCGTCGTCGGCCTGGATCGTCAGGTAGTAGCAGCCGAGCACCATGTCGTGCGTCGGGCTGACGACCGGCGAGCCGTCGGCCGCGCTGAGCAGGTTGCGGGTCGACAGCATGAGGTCCTTCGCCTCCTGCTGCGCGCCCGTGCTGAGTGGCACGTGCACCGCCATCTGGTCGCCGTCGAAGTCGGCGTTGAAGGCGAAGCACACGAGCGGATGGATCTGGATCGCCGAGCCCTCGACGAGCACCGGCATGAAGGCCTGGATGCCGAGCCGATGCAGGGTCGGGGCGCGGTTCAGGAGGACCGGGTGGTCCTTGATGACGTCCTCGAGCACGTCCCACACCTCGGGGCGCACGCGCTCGACGATGCGCTTCGCGCTCTTGATGTTGTGGGCGAAGCCCTTCTCGACGAGCTGGCGCATGACGAACGGCTTGAACAGCTCGAGCGCCATCTTCTT
>CAZKFP010000142.1:0-8102 GCA_964552085.1 uncultured Steroidobacteraceae bacterium | reverse complement strand
CCAGCCAGGCGGACCGATGGAGCGCGACGCGCACCCCGGCGACGACGCCGACCGGGGCGCGCCCGGCGGGCGCCAGCACGAGCACCGAGGTCGAGCCGGACCGCGCCAGGAGGAGGGCGAGCCGATCCAGGGCGCGCCGCTCCGGCATGCCGCGCGCGCCGAGGTCGAGGACGAGGACATCGATGAGCCCCGAGCGCCCGAGCCAGGCGGCGAGCTCGATCGCCTCGGAAGGATCGCGCGGGCGACCGACGAGCAGCCACTCGAGGCCCACCCCCAGGCGCGCGGCCACGGCCGGATCGAGGGTGCCGTCGAGATCGAGCCAGGCCGTCAGGCCTCCCGCGGCCTGGGCGGCGGCCAGCGTGGTGAGCGCCAGGGTGGATGCGCCCCCGCCGGCCGGAGCATCCAGGAGCGTCAGCGCCCCCCGTGGCCAGCCGCCGGTGCCGAGCGCGGCGTCCAGCATCGAATGTCCGCTCGGGACCGATGGCCGCGCGTGATCCACCGGCGCCGGATCGCTCCCCCGGCGCAGTTTGAGCCCGCGCTCGCGGAGCGTCTCGAGGGCGTTCGCCAGTGCGGGCGAGACGGCGGCATCGGTCCTCATTGGACTCGTGATCATAGAACAGATGTTCTAGTCAGGGAAGAGGCAACCGCCTTTGCTATACTCGCCGCCGCGTCGAGCGGCCGATTCGTTGGGGATGTAGCTCAGCTGGGAGAGCACCGCGTTCGCATCGCGGGGGTCAGGGGTTCGAGTCCCCTCATCTCCACCACCCCATTCCTGCCGTCAGGCAGCCGGCGACAACCGGCTCAGGTCCGCGAGGCGGGCCGCCAGCTCGACCACCGGCTCGGGTCGGGCGAAGTAGAAGCCCTGACCGTAGGGGCAGCCAAGCTCCACCAGCCTTGCGGCGGTCGCCGCGTCCTCGACCCCCTCGGCGACGACCGTCACCCCCAGCGCTGCGCCGAGCCGCACGACTGCCTCGACGACGGCCGCATCCACGCCACCGTCGAGCATCGCTCGTACGAACGAGATGTCGATCTTCAACCCGTCGATCGGCAGGGATCGAAGATTCCCAAGCGACGAGAAACCGGTCCCGAAGTCGTCGAACGAAACCCTGCACCCGGCGGCGCGCAGCGTGCGGAGATACCCGAGTCCCTCCTCCCCGACATCGAGCACAAGGCCCTCGGTGATCTCGATTTCGAGCGCGTCGGGCGGGAGCCCCGCCTCGTGGAGCGCCCCGAGCACCTTGTCGACGATGCCGCGATCACCGAGCTGGCGGGGCGACATGTTCACGCTGAGACGGAGGTCGGATGCGACGCCGCCACGAAGACGGAGGTCGGCAAGGTCCTGGCACGCGCGCCGCAGCACCCATGCTCCGAGCGAGAGGATGAGTCCGCTCTCCTCCGCGCTGGGAATGAAGATCGCCGGAGATACGTCGCCACGTACTGGATGCGACCAGCGCGCAAGCGCCTCGATGGCGACGATTCGGTTGCTCTGCAGATCGACGATCGGCTGGTATGCGACCGTCAGGTGCTCATGCTCGATGGCCTCACGCAGGTCGGACTCGAGTTCGAGGCGAGCGGCGACTTCCGCTTGCATCGAGGGCTCGAACAGGGCGTAGGACCCGCGGCCGCTGACCTTTGCCCGGTACATCGCCACGTCGGCATCTCGCAGGAGGTCATCCGCCGAGCGGTTCTTGCCGGACGCGACCACGACCCCGATGCTGCACCGGATCGTGATCTCGCGCTCATCCGCGCGGAACGGCGTGTCGAATGTCCTCGAGATGCGCTCGGCCAGGTCGAGAACCTGGCGCGGCCCGACGACGTCCTCGACCAGGATGGCGAACTCGTCGCCGCCCAGCCGGGCGATCGTGTCTTCCGGCCGCACTGCCGCCTGGAGGCGGTTGCCGATCGCGATGAGGAGCCCGTCCCCCACGGTGTGCCCGAGGCTGTCGTTGACCGTCTTGAAGCGGTCCAGGTCCAGGAACAGCAATCCCACAAAACGCGACGCCTTCGATCGAGGGGTGAGCGCGTGCTCGACGCGGTCCTTGAACAGCGCGCGGTTCGCCAGCCCGGTCAGGTCGTCGTGGAATGCCTGCATGACGAGGCGTGCTTCGAGCTCGCGGCGCGCCGTGATGTCCATCAGGGTGCCCGACATCCCGCTGAACAGGCCATCATCGTCGTGGGTGGCTCGTGCATGTGCCTCGACCCAGATGTCGGTGCCATCGAGCCCGACCAGGCGGAATTCGTGTCGGTACTCCTCTACCTGGCCCTGGGCCACGGGTCGCGCCAGGTCGTTGCTGAGCTCGCGATCCTCCGGATGGATGAAACCCAGGATCGAGCGACCGATGGAGTCGGCCACCGGGTGGCCGGTGAGCTCCTCCCAGGCATGGTTCAGGAGGGCAAGACGGCCATCGGTGTCGACGCGGAAGATGATCTCGCGGACTCCCTCGACGACTGTTCGGTAGCGCACTTCGCTATCGCGGAGAGCGTCTCGCGCGTCCTGCGCGCCGGTCACCGCACGTTCCAGCCGGCGGCGGTGGCGGTACAGGACGAGCCCGACCAGCGCGACGACGATGACGCTGGTCGTCACGCGCAGCCCGGCACTGATCTCCGCGGAAAGATCCGGGCTGTTCGGGGTGAGCTCGACGAGGATGGCGGCTACCAGCGAAACGGCGATGGCGGCGATGATTGTCAGAGTGAGCCGCCTGCCCTGCAGGAACGAGAGGGCAAATGCGACGCCCATGATCGGAGCGGCGGCCAATGCCGGGGTAGGTGGCGGGATCGGCGCCAGGAACAAGATGGTGACGAGGAAGCCGGCAACGAGCAGCACCGCCGCCCTCTGCGGCCGTCGTCGGAGCTGGCGCCGGGCGTAGACCATGCAGGCGCTGAGCCCCGCCAGGACCGCCGCGCCGATGCCCGACGCTGTGTCGCCCGTCTCGATGGCGAGGGCGGCCGACGCGAACGCGAAGAGCAACCCGACAACGATCACGACGAGCGCCAGGCGGTCCAGCTCGCGGATGTCGTCCGCGAGGAGCTCGACCTCCGCGGGCCGCTGCGGGGGCGCGTCGGTCATCCCCGGACCCGGGGGATTCGACATCGACGGCAGGATGGGACCAGACAACGGGGGAGCTCCTATGCGCCAAACGTGGCGCCTTGGATAGCAGCCTAGTCCGGGGTTGTCGGCTGCGTCTGTCCCCCGGAAGTCAGGGGTGCGAGTCCCCTCATGCCCACCAGTCACCCCACGCTCCGCGATGACAGATCAGCGGGGCCGGCCCTCGCGCAGCGTCTCGACCGACTTCGCGATGCGGCGCTGCCGGGTCGCATCGGTCTTGGCTCCGGCGACCGACAGAACATGCCAGGACCGGTTGCTGTATGACAGACCATCGAAGGTTGTCCGCGCCGCTGGCTCGGCATCGAGCGCAGCCGCAAGATCGTCCGGCACGCTCACCTCGCGGGGCTCCGTGTCGAGCTCGATCTCAACGTCCACCTCGTCGCCGCCGGCCACTCCCGCTCCCGCGCGATTCTCGGCGCTGAGACCGACCATGAAGACGCCGCCGACCACGGCCACGGTGCTGCGGTAGGTGAACCCGTTGATCGTCACCTTGACCGCGGGACGCTTGCCCGAGCCGAAGGCCTCGACGATCTCGGCCGGGATGTGGATCCCGGTGGCCGTCCTGCCGCTCTGCTCGACCGTGGCGTGAAATCGCATGGGGCGATTGTGGCATCCGGAGACCCTGATCGGTCCGGGAGCGCGGCAATGCCGGCGGGCACTTGCCTGCACAAGGCATCATGGGACAGCGAATGGCATGTAGCTGTGGTCCGAGGGGCCCGCGGCCCGCTCGCACGGCACTGCACTGAGGAGGTTGGTTCCATGTCTCGATCCGTCCTGTCCATCATCGGCCTCGTGATCCTCGCGCTCGTCGTCACGGCCTGCGGCGACCAGCCGCTGGCAACGACGTCGGCAGCGCCCGAGGCCACATCGGATGCGCCCGAGGAGACCGCGGGCGAGGAACCCGAGGAGACCGCGGGCGAGGATCCCGCTCCGAGCGGTGGCCGCCTGGCGACCGTCCAGGACCGCGGTGAGCTCATCTGCGGCGTCAACGGCAGCCTTCCGGGCTTCAGCTTCCTCGACGAGGACGGCGAGAACACCGGCTTCGACGCGGACTTCTGCCGTGCCCTCGCCGCGGCCGTGCTCGGAGACCCCGAGGCGGTCCAGTTCCGCCCCCTCTCGGCCGACCAGCGCGGACCGGCCCTGCAGACCGGCGAGGTCGACGTCCTGATCCGCAACACGACCTGGACCGTCAGCCGCGACACCTCGTGGGGCCTCTTCGCCCCGACGACGTTCTACGACGGCCAGGCGATGATGGTGAACACGACCTCGGTCGACGCGACGACCCTCGAGGACCTCGAGGGCGCCACGATCTGCGTCCAGTCCGGGACGACGACTGAGCTGAACCTGACCGACCAGTTCCGCTCGCTCGGGATCGACTTCACGCCGCAGGTCTTCGCCGACATCGACCCGACGTACGCAGCGTACGAGGAGGGCCGCTGTGACGCGGTCACGAGCGACCGATCGCAGCTCGTCGCGCGCCGCACGGCGTTCGCGAACCCCGGCGATCACGCGATCCTCGAGGCGGTCATGTCGAAGGAGCCGCTCGGCCCGGTCGCGCCGCTCGGCGATGACGAGTGGTTCAACGTCGTCAAGTGGGTCACCTTCGCAACGATGGAAGCCGAGGAGCTCGGCATCGACTCCTCGAACGTGGAGGACATGGTTGGGAGCGAGAACCCGGTCATCGCGCGCCTCCTCGGAGCCGATGGCGACCTCGGTCTCGGGCTCGAGCCCGACTGGGTCGTGACGATGATCGGTGCCGTGGGGAACTACGGCGAGATCTACGATCGCAACCTCGGCCCGGGGACGCCGTTCGACCTCGAGCGCGGGCTGAACAGCCTGTGGACCGATGGCGGACTGCTCTACGCCCCGCCGTATCGGTAGCCGGATCTGAGGCTCCGGGGCGGGATCCCTCCCGCCCCGGAGCGTTCCGCCCACCGGCCCGATGACGCCGGAACCGCACACCGGTCACGCCACGGTCCCGCCGTGGCGTGACATCCGCGTCCTGAATATCGCGGGCCAGGTCGTCGTCATCCTCGTCGTCGGCCTCTTCGTCGCGTTCATCGCGCGCAACTTCTCGAGCGCGATGAGCGAACGTGGGCTGGGCTTCGGGTTCAACTTCCTCGGCCGCACCGCGGGCTTCGACATCAGCGAGAGCCCGATCCCGTACGCCGCGACCGACACGTACGGCAAGGCCTTCCTCGTCGGCCTGCTCAACACGCTCTTCGTCAGCCTCGTCGGGATCATCCTGGCCACCGTCCTCGGCATCCTCGTCGGCGTCGCCCGACTCTCGCCGAACTGGCTCATGCGTCAGATCGCCTCAGGCTACGTCGAGCTGATCCGCAACACCCCGCTGCTCGTCCAGCTCTTCATCCTCTACTTCGCCGTCTTCCTGCAGCTCCCCGCCGTCGGGCAGACGATCACCCTTCCCGGATCGATCTACCTGAACCAGCGGGGCATCTTCCTGCCCGGGCCGCAGCTGACCGATACCTCCGGCGCATGGATGCTCTTCGTCGTGGCCGGGATCGTGGCGCTCATCGCGACGCGGATGATCGCGACGCGGCTCGAGGAGGCCGGCCGGCCCACGTACGGCCTGCGCTGGCTGGGGCTCCTGGCGCTGCTCGTCCTGCCGGCCGTCGGCTGGGTCGCGGTCGGCGGCGCGCCGATCGCCACGGAGGCGCCCGTCCAGGAGCGCTTCAACTTCGTCGGCGGCCTCGGCCTCTCCCCGGAGTTCTCGGCGCTGCTCGCCGGGCTCGTGCTCTACACCGCCGCCTTCATCGGCGAGGTCGTGCGCGGCGGCATCCAGGCCGTCCGGCGCGGCCAGGTCGAGGCGTCGCGCGCGCTCGGGCTGAGCGAGGGCCAGACCCTGCGCCTCGTCATCTTTCCGCAGGCCCTGCGCGTCATCGTCCCGCCGCTGACGAGCCAGTACCTCAACCTCGCGAAGAACTCGAGCCTGGCCATCGCCATCGGCTATCCGGACCTCTTCAAGGTCGGACAGACGATGGCGAACCAGACCGGGCAACCGGTGCCCGTGCTCGTCCTCATCATGGGCACGTACCTGGCGATCAGCCTCGTCACCTCGCTCTTCATGAACATCTACAACCGTCGCATCCAGGTCCTCGAGCGATGAGCGAGCAGGTGATGGGCGACACGCTGCCTCCGCCGAAGAGCGTCATCGGCCCGATGGCGTGGCTGCGCGACAACCTGTTCTCGAGCTGGCTGAACAGCCTCTTCACCGTGCTCATGGCCGCCGCCCTGGCGTGGGTCGTCATCACGATCGGCGGGTGGGCGCTGACCGAGGCGCGCTGGAGCGTCGTGACGAACAACCTGCGGCTCTTCCTCATCGGCCAGTACCCCGGCGACCAGGCCTGGCGCATCCTGCTCAACCTCGGGATCATCTCCCTGCTGACCGGGCTCTCGGCCGGCGAGTACGGCCGCGCGACGCGCACCATGGCGGTGACGCTCTCCGCGTGTCAGCTCCTGCTCGCCGCGCTCATGCTGGCGTCGCCGCTCGGCATCGTCCCGGCCGGCGCGCTCGTTCTCAACGTCGCAGTGACGTGGATCGCCTTCCCCATCGGCCTGCGTGGCTGGATCCCGCGCCGGGCGCTCCTGATCGCGTGGGTCCTGTCGCTCCCGCTCTCGTACCTGCTCATCAGCGGCGTGGCCGGCACGCCGTTCCCCTCGGTCA
The DNA here is from genome assembly GCA_964552085.1 of uncultured Steroidobacteraceae bacterium. GTDB lineage: Bacteria > Chloroflexota > Limnocylindria > QHBO01 > QHBO01 > JACDBZ01. The sequence continues at coordinate 1,311 of CAZKFP010000142.1, read as the reverse complement.
GCACGAACATCTGGGGCGGGTTGCTGCTCACCGTGCTCCTCGCGACGGTCGGGATCATCCTGTCCTTCCCCCTCGGCGTGCTCCTCGCGCTCGGGCGGCGCAGCCAGCTGCCGGTCGTGCAGATCCTGAGCACCGGCTACATCGAGCTCATCCGCGGCGTCCCGCTCGTCACGATCCTGTTCATGGCCGACATCATCCTGCCGCTCTTCCTTCCCGGCGAGTGGCGGCTCGACCGCGTCGCGCGGGCAATGGGCGGCATCACCCTTTTCTCGGCCGCGTATGTCGCCGAGAACGTTCGTGGCGGCCTGCAGGCCATCCCGACGGGGCAGATCGAGGCCGCCCAGGCACTCGGCCTGAAGGGCATGCAGACGAACCTGTACATCGTCCTGCCGCAGGCGCTGCGCGCCGTCATCCCGGCCAATGTCGGCCTCTTCATCAGCCTGCTCAAGGACACGACGCTCGTCACGATCATCGGCCTGCTCGAGCTGCTCGGCATCAGCCGCGCCGTCCTCGCCCAGTCCGATTCCTTCGGCGCGCAGATGGAGGTCTACGTCTTCATCGCGGCGGTCTTCTTCGTCCTCTGCTATGCCATGTCCCAGGCAAGCTACCGGCTCGAGCGCGCGCTCGGGGTCGGGACTCGCTGATGGTCACTCCATCCCGCTCTTCGATCTGAGGTGCACCGGTGACGAACGCAACGGACTCCACGACCGGCGACATCATCGTCGCGCGCGACGTGCACAAGTGGTTCGGGCAGCTCCACGTGCTGCGCGGCATCGACCTGACGGTCAGGGCCGGCGAGGTCGTCGTCATCTTCGGCGCATCGGGCTCGGGCAAGTCGACCTTCATCCGCACGATCAACCGCCTCGAGGAGCACCAGCGCGGCGACATCACCGTCGACGGGATCGAGCTGACGAACGACATCCGCAACATCGCCGCCATCCGCAGCGAGATCGGGATGGTCTTCCAATCCTTCAACCTGTTCCCGCACCTGACCGCGCTCCAGAACATCACGCTGGCGCCGATGAAGGTGCGGCGCTGGCCTCGCGAGCGTGCCGAGGAGTCCGGCATGCAGCTCCTCAACCGGGTCGGGATCCCGGAGCAGGCGCACAAGTTCCCCGCCCAGCTCTCCGGCGGGCAGCAGCAGCGCGTCGCGATCGCCCGGGCGCTCGCGATGCAGCCGAAGATCATGCTCTTCGACGAGCCGACGTCCGCGCTGGACCCCGAGATGATCAGCGAGGTGCTCGACGTCATGCGCGAGCTCGCCGAGTCGGGCATGACGATGCTCTGCGTCTCGCACGAGATGGGCTTCGC
>CAZKFP010000141.1:0-4670 GCA_964552085.1 uncultured Steroidobacteraceae bacterium | reverse complement strand
CCGAGCGCGATGACGAGCGGCCGGATCTTGTCGCTCGAGAGGACTCGGTCGAGGCGCGCCTTCTCGACGTTGAGCATCTTGCCGAACATCGGCAAGATGGCCTGGAAGCGGCGGTCGCGGCCCTGCTTCGCCGAGCCGCCGGCGGAGTCGCCCTCGACGATGTAGAGCTCCGATCGAGCCGGATCCCGTTCCTGGCAGTCGGCCAGCTTGCCGGGCAGCGCCATGCCCTCGAGGGCGCCCTTGCGAATGACGAGATCGCGCGCCTTGCGCGCCGCCTCGCGCGCTCGCGCGGCGGTGAGGCACTTCTCGATGATCCGCCGGCCGTCCGCCGGGTTCTCCTCGAGGTGCTGCACGATGCCCTCGGTCACGACGTTCTGGACGATGCCCTTGACGTCGGCGTTGCCGAGCTTCGCCTTCGTCTGCCCCTCGAACTGGGGGTCGGTGAGCTTGACGCTGATGACCGCGGTCAGGCCCTCGCGAACGTCGTCGCCGGAGAGGTTCGCCTCCTTCTCGCTCAGCGTGCTCGACTTGCGTGCCCAGGTATTCAGCGAGCTCGTCAGGGCCGATCGGAAGCCGGCGACGTGCGTCCCGCCGTCGACGGTATGAATGTTGTTCGCGAAGGCGATCACGTTCTCGGCGAACGCGTCGTTGTACTGCAGCGCGACCTCGACGTTCGTCGAGCCGACCATGCGCTCGACGTAGATCGGACGCGAGCTGAGCACGTCCCGGCGCCGGTTGAGGTGGCGAACGAAGCTCGTCAGCCCGCCCTGGAAGAAGAAGTTCTTCTCCGTGTCGGTGTTCTCGTCGCGGAGGCGGATCCAGAGGCCCTTGTTCAGGTACGCGGACTCGCGCAGGCGCGTGCTGATCGTGTCCCAACTGAACTCGAGCGTCTCGAAGATCTCCGGATCGGGATGGAAGAACGTGCGCGTCCCGTGCTGCCGCTTCCACGCCGGATCCAGCCCTCGGTTCGCCTCGGCCGCGCCGCCGCTCAGCTTGACCGGACCGCGCGGCGCCCCACGGACGAACTCCTGCACGTGCCGTTTGCCGTCGCGGAGCACCTCGACCCGCATCTCCGAGCTCAGGGCGTTCACGACGCTCACGCCGACCCCGTGGAGGCCGCCGGACACCTTGTAGCCGCCGCCGCCGAACTTCCCGCCGGCGTGGAGCACGGTCATGATCACCTCGAGCGCGCTCTTGCCGGTCGAGTGCCGGTCGACCGGGATCCCGCGACCGTCGTCGACGACCTCCAGCCGGCCGTCGGCGTGGATCGTGACGTCGATCCGCGTCGCCTGGTTGGCCATCGCCTCGTCGATGCTGTTGTCGACGACCTCCCACACGAGCTGGTGCAGGCCGCGCGCATCGGTCGAGCCGATGTACATGCCCGGGCGCTTGCGCACGGCGGCCAGGCCCTCGAGAACCTGGATGCTCGAGGCGTCGTAGCTGGATCCGCGCTTCGCGCGGGTCTTCGGTGCTCGTTCGACGGTCATGCGGATGGAACAACCTCGTGGTCGGAGAGAGCCGATCCCGCCGCGTCGGCCGTCGGGCCGGTCGCGCCGCGGGTGATGATCGAGTACAGGCGGTCGAGCTCCTCGTCGGAGTAGAAGTCGATCACGAGGCGGCCCCCGCGACGCGTGCGCACGATGCCGACCTTCGTGGCCAGCACTCCGCGCAGCTGGGCCTCGAGGTCCTGGAGGTCGTGGCCGAGCGCGGGACGCTCGCGCGCCGGCGCCTCCTGGCGCTTCCGTCGCACGAGCTCCTCGGTCTGTCGGACCGAGAGCTGCCGCTCGAGGACGACGGCCAGCGTGGCCCGCTGCAGCTCGGCGATCGTGATCGATGCAAGCGCACGCCCATGGCCCTCGCTGATGCGCCCCTCGACGATCGCCTGGCGCGTCTCGGGCGCGAGGTCGAGGAGCCGCAGGGCATTGCTCACGGCGACCCGGCTCTTTCCCACCTGGCGGGCGACCGCCTCGTGCGTCAGGCCGAAGCGGTCGATGAGCTCGCGGTAGGCGAGCGCCGTCTCGATCGCGTTGAGGTCCTCGCGCTGCAGGTTCTCGATGAGGGCGAGCTCGAGCGAGTCGACCCCTTCCTCGCTGTCACGGACGACGACCGGGATCGTGTCGAGGCCGGCCAGCTTCGCCGCGCGGAGCCGGCGCTCCCCGGCGATGAGCTGGTAGCCGCCGTCGGCGAGGGAGCGCACGACGATCGGCTGGAGGACGCCGTGCACGGCGATCGAGGCGGCGAGCTCGCCGAGCTGCGTCTCGTCGAAGGTGGAGCGTGGCTGGCTCGGGTTGGCCGCGACGCGATCGAGTGCGACCTCGATGATGCCGCGTTCCTCGCGGCTTGCGGGGATGAGCGCGTCGAGCCCACGTCCGAGGCCGAAGGCACGCACGGGGCGTGCGGGTTGGCTAGCCACGGGCGGTCACCTCGCTGGCGAGCTCGCGGTAGGCATCGGCGCCGCGTGACGCCGGGTCGTAGATGGCGATCGGAAGGCCGTGGCTCGGCGCCTCGGACAGGCGTACGGAGCGAGGGACGACCGTGTCGTAGACCGATCCGTTCATGTGTCGCCGGACTTCGGATGCGACCTGCGCCGAGAGGTTCGTGCGCGCGTCGTACATCGTGAGCAGCACGCCCTCGATCTCGAGGCGCGGGTTCAGTCCCTCTCGGACGCGGCGGATCGTGTTCACGAGCTGGCTCAGGCCCTCCAGGGCGTAGTACTCGGTCTGGATCGGGATGAGGACCCCGTCGGCGGCCGTCAAGGCGTTCAGCGTCAGCAGCCCGAGCGACGGCGGGCAGTCGACGAGGATCCGGTCATAGCGGCCCTCGAGCCCCGCGAGACTGGCGGCGAGCCGGCGTTCGCGGGCCTCGACGCCCACGAGCTCGATCTCCGCTCCCGAGAGCGCGGGCGTCGACGGGACGAGATCGAGGCCGGCCAGGGACGTTTCGACGATGAGCTCGCCCACGGGAACGCGGTCGACGAGCGCTTCGTACGAGGATCGGCCGACCGTGCGTCGGTCGATGCCGAGGCCGCTCGTGGCGTTACCCTGCGGGTCGAGATCGATGACGAGTGTTCGCGTGCCGGAGAGGGCGAGGTAGGCCGCCAGGTTGATGACCGTGGTCGTCTTGCCGACGCCGCCCTTCTGGTTTGTGCATGCCGTGACCCGGACCACGAGCGCTCCGTTGCGAGTTCAAATGGGCCCCCTGATTCTACCAGTTTCGAGCCGCCCGCACTGCCGATCGCGCCGAGGGATCACCCACCGATCGCGGCGTTATCCACACCCGATGTTTCACGTGAAAGCGCTCGTCGATCACGCTCGGCCAGGGGTTATCCACACGTATACTGGCACTCGACACCTGCGCACCCGGGGGCCGCCGCCATCGCCTACCTGAGCCCACTCCTCGCCGTCGTCGTCGGGATCCTGCACGCCTCCCTCGCCCCGGTCATCGAAATCGGCGGCGTGAAGCCGAACCTCGTCCTCGTGGCCGTCGTCCTCGTCACCGTGCTCGCCGGCTTTCTGCCCGGCATCACGTGGGCCTTCGTGGCCGGCGTGACGGCGAACCTGCTCGTCGGAGAGCCGCTCGGCTCGATCCCACTGACGATGCTGCTCGTCGCGGCGCTCGTGGCGGGCGGCGCCAGGCTGATCGGCGGCATGGGCTGGGTCTATCCCGTCATTGCCACCTTCGCCGGGTCGCTCGTGGCCGATGCCGCGTCGCTTCTCGTCGGGCAGCTCGTGACCGGCACGCCGATCGCCGGCGTGCCCGTCGACCGGCTTTTCGCCGCCGCCCTCCTGAACTCGGCGATCGCGGGCCTCGTCCTCTATCCGGCGCGCGCCCTCGCCGGGCGGTACGTCGCCGAAGAGGGGGCCGCGTGGTGATCCGATGGCCGATCTGAACGACGGCCGCCTCGACCTGCGGCGCTCGAGCGCGCGCTTCATCGCCTTCGGGATCGTGACGGCAGTCCTCCTGACCGTGCTCGGCGGCCGGCTCTTCCAGCTCCAGGTCGTGAGCGGTGGCGAGTACGCGCGCCGCGCGGCCGCCGACCGGACGGTCGACGTCCCGCTTCCCGCGCCCCGTGGCCTCATCTTCGACCGCGAGGGACGGCCCCTGGCCGTCAATACGCCGACGTGGACGGTGAACGTTCGCCCGGCGGACCTGCCCGACGCGCGTGCCGGGCGGATCCTCGCCCGCGTTGCCCGTCTGACCGGTGCCGACGCGCGTGTCATGCGCGAGCGCTTGGACGCGTTCAGTGGCTCGCCGTACGACCTCGTTCCCGTGGAGCGTGGCGTCGGCCGCGAGGCAGCTCTCCTGCTCGCCGAAGAGGCGGAGCAACTGCCAGGGATCGTCGTCGAGGTCGAGCCGATTCGTCGCTATCTCGACGAGACGGGCGAGCCGGTCGGGGCGCTCCTGTCGCACGTCGTGGGCTACACCGGTCCGGTGAGCCGCGAGGAGCTCACCACGCTGCAGCCGGAGGGGTATCTGCGCGCCGACGTCATCGGCCGCAGCGGGATCGAAGCGTCGTTCGAGAGCGAGCTGCGCGGCCGGTACGGGACGCAGCGCGTCGAGCGCGATGCATCCGGCCGGCTGCTCAAGGTGATCGAGATCGTCCGCGACCCGGAGCCCGGAACGAACCTGATGCTCACCGTCGACGCCCGGGTGCAGCGGCTCGCGACCCA
>CAZKFP010000140.1:0-4226 GCA_964552085.1 uncultured Steroidobacteraceae bacterium | reverse complement strand
CCGCGAGTCAACGATGCGCATCGTGTCCCAGGCCGGCATGGCCTGCTGCTCGATGATCGTCATCTTGGCCGGGTCGACCTCGTAGACGTGGTCGAAGCGCATCACGACGTCATCGGTGACGCGCTTCGCGTCCGGCGGCTTCTGTGCGCCGAGTCGAAATCCGATCATCTGAACGGGCTCTCCGTGATGCCGTAGGCCCGGTCAAGCTCGTACTTGCCGGGATTCATGATGTTGTTCGGGTCGAGCGCGGCCTTGATCTTCATCATCACGTCGAAGCCGCCACCCATCTCGACCGGCACGAGCTCGGCGTCGCCCTCGCGCGTCGCGCCGTGGCAGGCGGTGATCGAGCCGCCGTGGTCCAGCGCGACCTGGGCGATCTCCCGCTTGCAGGCCACCCAGTCCCGCCAGTGCTCGTCGTTCATCTCCTGCTCCCAGATGCCGATGTCGATCTCGGTCAGGTAGTCGCCCCACGGCTTGTAGGCGCCGTTCGTGTAGGCGAACATCCCCCAGTCGTCGAGGATGCCGGTCTTCTGGATGTACCGATCCGCGATGGCGTGCCACTTCTCCATGACCGCAGGCAGCTGGCTGTAGTTGATCGAGGCGTCCTCGCAGTGCCAGCTCATCGGCACGACCTCGCCGCTGCGCAGCCGCCCGTGGAGCGGCGTCGCATAGCGGTCGTGGCGGGAGGCCCAGTCACCGGCGCTGATCTCGTCGCCGAGGTACGTGCCGCCCGACTCGCGGCCGATGCGCAGGATCCGTCTCGCGGCCGGCTCGACCTCGTCGCGGGTCCCGTACATCGCGGTCGCCACGACCGCCTTCACGTGATCGGGGCGCGGGATGTACGCCTCGTCGTCGCGCCGCAGGTAGCGCAGCTTCCACTCGTCGAAGAGCACGACCCCACCGAGCGACGCCAGGCCGGACTTCGCGAGTGCCCCGGTCGACTCCCAGGCCGCCCTGTAGGAGGGGTAGTGGAAGAAGGCGGCGAACTCGACCTCCGGACGCGGCACGAGCTCCAGGGTGGCCTCCGTCACGATGCCCAGCGTCCCCTGGTGGCCCATGAACAGGTGCTTGAGCTGGAAGCCGGTGGACGACTTGCGAATCTTCCGTCCACCACCGTCGCCGACCTCGATGATCTCGCCCGTCGGCAGGACGATCTGGAAGCTGATCACCAGGTCGCGCGTGTGCCCGTACCGGCCGCCGATGAGCGACCAGCCGCTCGTGCCGATGCGGCCGCCGACGAGCGAGCACGGGTAGCTGGCCGGGTCGTCGGGATACATGACGTTGTGCTTCCGCAGCACCTCGTTGAGCTTGAGCATGTTGATGCCCGGCCCGACGGTCACCGTGCGGTCGACGAGGTCGACCTCCTTGACCTCGTTCATGAGCTTGACGTCGACGACGATGCCGCGCTTCAGCGGCAGCGCTCCGTCGTTCAGCCCGGTGCCGCCGGCGCGCGCCACGACCGGGATGCGGTGCCGGTTCGCGAGCTTGACGACCTCGCTGACCTGCTCGGCCGTTCGCGGGAGGACGGCAAGGTCGGGGATGTACTCGGCCCAGCGGTGGACCGGGAAGGGGGAGGGCACCCGGGTCCGGTTGTAGCGCGCCGGCTTCGAGGTCAGCACGCCCTCCGGGCCGAGGATGGCGATCAGCTCGTCGATGACCGCGTCGGAGACGGCCGAGACGGTCACGCCGATACCTCCCGCTGTGGTCCTGCCGCCCCGTGGATGCCGCGTGGGTCCAGGCCGGCCGACTCGGCGACCAGCTCGAGCAGGTCGCGTACCTCGAGTCCCTGCTCCGCTCCGGCTGCGGACAGGGGCCGTTCGGACCAGACGCAGGCCGACACGAGCGTGTCGACCTCGAGCTCCATCGCCTTGGCGACGCGCCGTCGGCTGATCTCGGCGGTGATCTCCGGCTTCTCGATGCCGAGGCCGGCGCCCGCCCCGGAGCAGTACGACCACTGGGTGACGTGGTCGACGTCCTTGAAGGTCAGGCCGGGGATCGCGCGCAGGATCTCGCGCGGCGACTCGTAGATCCCCTTCCGCTTGTTCAGGCGGCAGGGGTCGTGGTAGGTCACCGTGCGGTCGATCGGCTCAGTCAGGGTGAGCTTGCCTTCGCGGATGAGTTCGGCGAGCAGCTCGGTGATGTAGACGATCTCGAAGTCGTACGACTCGCCGAAGTACTCGGGGTAGTCCTCGGTGAAGCTGATGTGGTCGTGCGGGTCGATGGCGATGATCCGCTTCGCTCCCGCGGCCCGCCAATCGGCCACGTTGTGCTCGGCGAGCTGTCGAGACACATCGGTGTAGCCCATCTCGGCGGCCGGTCCGCCGCAGCACCACTGCTCGCGCATGAGACCGAACTCGACGCCGGCCGCCTTCAGGACCTGCGCCGTCGCGCGCGAGACGCTCGTCCGGTAGAAGGCGGCCTCGCAGTCGACGAACAGGATCGTCTCCCCGCCGATCGGGAGATCGAGACCCTCGGCCCACTTCGCCACGTTCTCCTGGGAGACGGGCACGTCGATGACCGGTTCGTTCTTGCGGTCGATCGTCGCCTCGACCCAGCGCTTCCAGTTCGGCTGCTCGATACCGGACTGCACGGCAAGCGCCCGCATCGCCTTGACGACCTTCACCGTCTGCGTCCGATGCCGGTAGAAGTCGCCTGTGAACAGGGTGTTCGGGCAGCGCAGCTCGCAGGCGCCGCACTGCGTGCAATGGACGTAGTCGTCAGCCACGTCGGCGACGTCCAGGTTGCCCTGCTCCATCGCCACGATGTTGGCGTGGAAGGCGGTCGGAGTGTGCTGCTCGTTGCGGGTGACCTGCATGACGGGGCAGACCTCCCGGCAGAACTTGTGACCCGAGCTGAAACAGCCGTAGGCGGCGTCGCGCCACTGCTCGACGAATGCATCCTGAAGCTGGCCGTCGGACATCGGGTCATACGGGGGAGCGGTCATGCGCGCGGCACCTCGTGGGATCGGTGATGAGGGCGGCGCCGCGCGCCGCCCTCGCATCGGTCGGACGTTCGATCAGGCCGGTGCCGCCTCGCGGTCGAGGGCGGGCAGGACCCGGTCGCGGATCAGGCGCAGCTGCGCGTGAGTGTCGATTGCGTTGTCGATGTCGATGCCGGTGAACGCCTTGACCAGGTATGGGTCAACCAGCGCGCCGATGACGTGGTTCACGCCGGTGGAGATGATGTCGCGCTGGAGCCGCTCGTTGACCTCCTCGGGGGTGCCGGCCACGGAGAACTTCTCCCCGAGTTCCGGTGTCGTGAGCTCGAGCGCCTTCGGGACGTCGCCGGCCGCGAAGGCATCGAAGATGGGCTTGAGGTCGGCGCCCGAGACGCCGTGCCGGTTGAGCTGCTGCTCGGGCATGGCGGACAGGTAGAAGGCGGCCATGATGCGGGCCGTCTCCCTGGCGGCGGCCCCGTCCTCCATGACGGCCATCACCAGCCAGGCGCCGATGTCCAGGTCCTCGAGATTGCGGCCGGCCTTTTCGGCACCCCTGCGCGCGTGGTCGACCATGTACTCGTACGTCTCTCGCGACGTGCCGATCGCCTGGTGGACGCCGTCGAAGAGCTCGCCGCCGACCTCGAACGATCGTGGGCCGCCCATGGCGCCCAGCTTGATCGGCAGCTTCTCCTGGACCGGTCGCGCCAGCGTCCAGAGGCCGGTGTGGTTGAAGAACTCGCCATCGTGGGTGACGGCGCCGGTGTCGAGGAAGGTGCGCATCACCTCGCGCGCCTCCATGACGCGAGACAGCGGCTTCATGCCGGTCGTGTCGATGCCGTGCTGCGGGAGCATCGAGATGTTGCCAAAGCTGACGACGATCTCGGCACGTCCGTTCGTCAGCTGGTCAAGGGTGGCCGCCATCTGGGCCACGTGGGCCGGGTCGCGGAGGATGACGTGCGTGACGTTCGGCCCGAGCCGGATCTGGGTCGTCTTGTCCGCCGCCGCGGCGAACAGGAGCCACATGTCCTTCCACCACGTCTCGTCCACCGAGTACGCCGCGTAGAAGCCGCACTCGTCCGCGGTCTTGATGATCTCGATGGACTCTTCGACCGGATACGCCGGGACATGGCAGTAGCTGAACTTCACCATCGTGCGCCTCCTGAAGGGAACTCGGAACCCCCGCGGCGTGGCCAGGGCCTACCTGTGCGCACATATTCCCACCGCGGTCAACGGGTCCTCGGCCGCGTCAGACCGATGCCACCCGGTACACCTGCCACTCCTCGGGAAC
>CAZKFP010000139.1:0-8197 GCA_964552085.1 uncultured Steroidobacteraceae bacterium | reverse complement strand
GCGGCATCGCCTCGCACGCGCCGGCCGTGCCCTGGGAGCTCGTCATCGTCGACAACGGCGCCGGCTTCGACCTGGACGGCGTCCTCGCGTCGGTCGACCTGCCGGTCGAACCGCGGGTCGTGCCAAGCGCGGATCGCCTCGGCTGGGCCGACGCTCGGACCCTCGGGCTGCGTCACTCGCGGGGCGAGATCACGATCCTGCTCGACACCTCGCTCGAGCCGACCGGCGACTTCGTCGCGCCGCTCCTGGCCGTCTTCGACGCCGACCCGCGCGCCGGGATCGCCGGCGGATGGGGCGTCACGAGTGCCGACGCGCGGCAGTTCACCGATGCACCCGCCGGCGAGGTCGACGCGATCGAGGGCTACTGCCTGGCGATCCGTCGCGAGGCGCTGCGCGTGGTGGGCGGGTTCGACCGCCGCTTTCGCTTCTACCGCAACGCCGACCTGGACCTGAGCTTCGCCGTCCGGGACGCCGGCTGGCGGGCGATCCGCACCGCGCCGCTACCGCTCGAGCGTCACGAGCATCGCGGCTACGCGTCGCTGCCGGACGCCGAGCGCGATCGGCTCAGCAAGCGGAACTTCTACCGCTTCCTCGAGCACTGGGGCGACCGTAGCGACCTGCTGCTGAATCCGGGTGACGCGGAGTGACGCGACATCGGCTCGTCATCGTGCCCTGGCTGCGCTTTCCCGGCCGGCTGCTCCTGCGGGACTGGCTGGCGATCACCCTCGGCAACACGATCCTCGCCTGGCGCGCGCTCACCGCCGCGGAGCTCGAGCATGAGCTCGAGCACGTCCGCCAATGGCGGCGGCTCGGGTTCCTCTTCCCGGTCGCCTACATCGCCGAGTCGCTCCGCGCGAAACGCGGCGGCAAGCGCTGGTACCACGACAACCGGTTCGAGGCCGATGCCCGGAAAGCGGCCTCCAGGCTGGAGCGTGCCTAGCGCCGGTGCCCCTCGACGCAGGTGCAGCCGTCGGGGCCGACGAACGCGCCGTGGCGCGTGCCGGGCGGCAGCTCGAACCCATCACCGGCGCGGAGCTCGACGGGCGTCGCATCGGCCCCGATCTCGAACGTGATCGAGCCCTCCGCGCAGATGAGCAGCTTCGTGAAATCGTGCTCGTGGGGGGCGTAGTGGTCGCCCGGGCCGTTGCCCCACGTCAGTGGGTCGACGCCGGCCTCGCGCAGGCGTGCCTGCGCCACCTCCACGCTCGGCGCGGCGAGCGGGCCACCTGGCAGTGGCCGGAGCGGCGACGGCAGCCCGGGGTGCTCGGTCATCGCCCAAGCCTACGCCGGTCGCCGCCGACCTGCGCTAGAGTCCGCGCAGCCCCGCACAGCACGAGGATTCGACGTGGGACCGACGGGCATCGCCGCCGGCGTCTTCGGAGCGCTCTCGTTCGGCACCGGTGACTTCGCCGGCGCGGTCGCCTCGCGCCGCGCCGGGGCCCTGATCGTCGTCGCCGGCGCACACGCGACCGGGCTCGTCGCATTGCTCGTCGCTGCCCTCGTCATCCAGCCGCCCATGCCCGACGCCGGCACGGTGCTCGTCGCCCTCACCGCCGGCGTCGCCGGGCTCATCGGCCTCGCCGCGCTCTACCGCGGCATGTCGATCGGCAGCATGGGCCTCGTGACCTCGCTCAGCGGCGCGGGCTCGCTGGCGATTCCGCTCGTCGCCGGCGCCGTGCTCGGCGCCACCGTATCCCCGCTCCAACTGCTCGGCGTCGCGAGCGCCGCCGGTGCTGCGGCCGCGGCCGGCGGCGCGTCGCGCGATGAGGTCGGCCGGCGCTCGCTCGCGCTCGCCGGGTTCGCGGCCATCGGCTTCGGCGCGTGGTACGTCCTCATCGACATCGCGGCGCGCGGCGGCGATCCGCTCTGGGCACTCGTCTTCAGCCGCGCCGCGTCGGCCGGCCTCGCGGCGGCCTTCGTGCTCGGCCGCCGAGTCGATCGGTCGAGGCTGCCGATCCGGATCATCGTCGTCGCGGGCATCTTCGACGTCGGCGGGAACGCGCTCTACGTCGTGGCGCGCGAGGAGATGCCGATCGGCCTGGCCGCGGCGCTCATCGGCCTCTACCCGGTCGTCACGATGCTCCTCGCTCGTGTCCTGCTCGGCGAGCGACTGCCGCGCCTCGGACAGCTGGGGGTCGCGCTCGCCGTCCTGGGCATCGTCCTCATCTCGATTGGCGGCTGACGCTCCCGGCGAGCGCGATAAGCGGGCAGTAAGCGGCTGGTAAGCACGCGTGGAGTCCCATGGACGGTGACGCCGGCACGCGGACGCCCCGGTTCGCGCCGAGCGCCGAACGAGGTGTCGGCCATGCTCTCCCGCAGGCTTCGCAACCCGCTGATCTGGTCCCCGCTCGCAGCGCTGCTCATCCAGGCCCTCCTGTCCGGGATCGCTGCGGCGTCGACCGGGGGTGGCGACTTCCCCCGGTGGAGATAGCTCGACGCGACGGCGGCGGTATCATGGGTGCCCTCGCCCTTCCTGGAGCCGAGCCGCAAGCACCTCATGACCTGGGATCGCGTCGCCGTCGTCGAGCGTCAGCTCGACAACTTCATCGAGACCGCGGAGCCGGCCGCCCACCGGCTCGAGCCGCGCGCGCCCCTCCACGACTCGACCGACCTGACCGTCGCCGCCGCGCTCGGCCTGCTCGAGGATCAGCTCGCGTCGCGCCAGGTGGACGTCGCCGCTCGCGAGCTGAAGAAGACGCAGCGCAGCTACTACACGATTAGCTCTGCCGGGCACGAGAACAACGCCGTCGTCGGCGCGCGCCTGCGCATCGACGACCCGGCATTCCTCCACTACCGCTCCGGCGGCTTCTTCATGGCGCGTGCCCGCCAGCTTCCCGCCGGCACGCCGACGTTCGACACACTCCTCGGCATCGTGGCATCGAGCGATGACCCGATCGCGCAGGGGCGGCACAAAGTGTGGGGCAGCCGCGACATGTGGATCCCGCCCCAGACGAGCACGATCGCGAGCCACCTGCCGAAGGCCATGGGCCTCGCCTTCAGCCTGGCGCGGGCGAAGCGGATCGGCGTCGGCATCGGTCTTCCGGCGGACGCGATCGCCGTCTGCTCGTTCGGCGATGCGAGCGCGAATCACGCCACGGCCCTCGCCGCCATCAACACCGCCCGCTACGCCGTGCGCCGGGGGCTGCCGATGCCGCTCCTCCTCGTGTGCGAGGACAACGACACCGGGATCAGCGTGCCGACGCCCGAGGGATGGATCGCGAGCACGTTCGGCGGCCTGCCCCACCTCGAGTACTTCAGCGCCGACGGGGAGCTCGACGAGGTCTGGTCGACGGTCGGCTCGGCCATCGACCACGTCCGCAGCCGGCGGCAACCCGCGTTCCTCCACCTGCGAACCGTCCGCCTGTGGGGCCATGCCGGGAGCGACGCCGAGCAGACGTACCGGTCGGTCGCCGAGATCGAGGGCGTCGAGGCGCTCGACCCGGTCCTGCGCAACGCGCGACGGCTGGTCGAGCTCGGAGCGACGACGCCCGACCAGCTCCGTGACCTCGTGCGCGAGACGCGCGGCCGAGTCGCTGCCCTCGCCGAGGAGGCTGCCGGCCGGCCGCGACTGCAGACGACCGAGGAGGTCATCGCGCCGCTCGCGCCGTCGCACCCCGAGCGCGTGAAGATCCACGCCCGCACGCCGCTCGCCACCGAGCGCGAGCGGGCCGAGTCGTTCGGCGCCACCCTGCCCGAGCGGGCGACCGGGCCGACGAGCCGCACGCTTGCCGCCTCGCTGAACGCCACCCTCGCCGACGAGCTCCTGCGCCGCCCGGAGCTGCTGCTCTTCGGGCAGGACATCGGCCGCAAGGGCGGCGTGTACAACGTCACGCACGGCCTCCAGAAGCGATTCGGGCCGGCGCGCGTCTTCGACACGCTGCTCGACGAGACGAGCATCCTCGGCATCGCCCAGGGCGGCGGCCACATCGGCCTCCTGCCGGTCCCGGAGATCCAGTACCTCGCCTACCTGCACAACGCGCTCGACCAGGTCCGCGGCGAGGCGGCCACGCTCCAGTTCTTCAGCTCGGGACAGTTCCGCAACCCGATGGTCATCCGCGTGCCGGGGCTGGCGTACCAGAAGGGCTTCGGCGGCCATTTCCACAACGACAACAGCGTCGGGGCGCTGCGCGACATCCCCGGCGTCGTGCTCGCAACGCCGTCCCGCGGCGACGACGCAGCGCGGATGCTGCGCGGCGCGATCTCGATGGCGGCCGAGGATGGGCGCGTCGTCATCTTCCTCGAGCCGATCGCGCTCTATCACGAGAAGGACCTCCACGCCGAGGGCGACAACGGCTGGCTGACCGACTACCCGAAGCCCCCGGCAGTGCTCCTGCCGGGCGAGGTGGGGATCTACGACCCGACCGATGGCGACCCCGACCTGCTCCTGATCAGCTACGCGAACGGCCTGCGCCTGAGCCTCCAGGCCGCGAAGCGTTTGGCCGATGACCACGGCCTGCGGGCGCGCGTCCTCGACATGCGGTGGCTGAACCCGCTGCCGATCGAGGCGATCCGCGCGCACGCCGACGAGGTCGGATCGGTCGTCGTCATCGACGAGTGCCGGGCGACCGGCGGCGGCGTGGCCGATGCGATCGTCGCCGACCTCGCCGAGCAGCGCATCGGGCGACGCTACGGCTCCGTTCGTGCCGTCGACTCGTTCGTTCCGCTCGGCCCGGCGACCGCCGCGGTCCTCGTCGGAGTCGACCAGATCGTGGCCGCCTCGGCGGCCGCCGCGCGACGGAGCCGCCAGCCGGCGGCGCGCCGCCGTCGCGCCGCGGCGGCTCGCTCATGAGCCGCGCCGCGGTCGCCTTCCCGGGGCGTGGCTCGTACGGGCCCGGCTCGCTCGGGTCGTTGCCCGCGACCCATGAGTGGGTGCGCCGTGCCGACGAGCTGCGCGCCGAAGCGGGACTTCCGCCGCTCTCCGAGCTCGACGCCGCCGGCCAATTCGATCCGGCGACCCACCTGCGGCCGACGAATGCGTGGCCACTCATCTTCCTGTCGAGCCTGCTCGACGCCGAGCGCATCGCGGACGACCACGAAGTCGTCGTCGTCGTCGCGAGCTCGACCGGCTGGTACACGGCCCTCGCCGCGTCCGGCGCGCTCGGCTTCGACGATGCCTTCCGGCTCGTGGCGGAGATGGCGGCCGCGGCGGAGGCGCCGCTCGCCGACGGCAGCCCGGGCGCCGAGCTCGTGTACCCGCTCGCCGACGAGGCATGGCGGCCGGAGCCGGCGTATCGCGCGGCGATCGAGACGGCCCTGTCGAGGACGAATGGCAGCACCGCGCTCGCCGTCGACATGGGGGCATTCGCGGTCATCGGCGGGAGCGCGGGGGGCGTCGACGCGGTCGGCGCCGCGCTGTCGCCCGTCGACGTCTCGGAGCGAACGTTTCCGCTGCGGCTCGCGCTCGGCGAGGGATGGCACACGCCGCTGCGCTCGGCTGCCGCCGAGGCGGCGGCTGAGCGCCTCGACGGCCTCGCCTGGGACAAGCCGAACGTGACGCTCGTCGACGGCCGTGGCGTCCGCTTCACGCCGTGGTCCACCGACCCGGCGCACCTCGCCGATCGGTCCCTGCATGGCCAGGCTGGGCAGACGTACGACTTCGCGGCCAGCGTGCGCGTCGCGCTGCGCGAGTACGCGCCCGACGTCATCCTGCTCCCCGGCCCGGGCGGCTCGCTCGGCGCGTCCTGCGCGCAGGTCATCGTGTCGGAGGGCTATCGCGGCCTGCGCAGCCGTGCCGACTTCGAGGCCGCCCAGGGCGGCCAGGCGCCGATCCTCCTGTCCATGCGTCGGTGATCGAGCGCCGGCTCGCGCTCCAGCGCCCGCTCGACCTGGGCACGACGCTCGGGCCACTCGTCCACGGCCGTGGCGACAGGACGATTCGCATCGGCCGCGGTGAGGCATGGCTCGCGTTCCGCACTCCGGACGGGCCGGTCACCCTGCGCCTCGTGATCGAGGGGCCTGCCGTCCTCCGTGCCGCCGCCTGGGGCGATGGTGCCGCACGCGCGCTCGATGGCGTGCCGGAACTCGTCGGAGAAGCCGACCGGCCCGAAGACTTCGTGGCACAGCACCGCGTCCTGCGCGAGATCGAGCGCCGCAACCCGGGCATGCGGATGGCGCGCACCCGGCGCGTGCTGCACGCGCTCGTGCCAGCGGTGCTCGAGCAGAAGGTCACCGGCACCGAGGCCTTCCGGTCGTACGCCGCCCTCCTGCGCCGCTACGGTGAGCCGGCACCCGGCCCGGGCGACCTCCTGCTGCCGCCGGCCCCCGAGACGCTGGCGGGGCTGCCGTACCACGCGTTCCATCCGCTCGGGATCGAGCGCCGCCGGGCGGACATCATCCGCCGCGCTGCCGATCGCGCCGCCTGGCTCGAGGCCGCGACGACCGCCGAAGAGGCGGAGCGACGGCTTCGCTCCCTGGCCGGGGTCGGGCCGTGGACCGTGGCCGAGGTGCTGCGCAGCGCGTTCGGAGACCCGGACGCCGTCAGCGTCGGCGACTTCCACATCCCGAACAGCGTGGCGTGGGCGCTGGCCGGCGAGCCGCGCGCCGGCGATGCGCGCATGCTCGAGCTGCTCGAGCCGTACCGCGGCCAGCGCGGCCGGGTCCAGCGGCTGCTCGAGGTCGGTCGCGTCGTCGCGCCGCGCCGCGGGCCACGGCTGGCGCCGCGCAGCATCGCCGCGATCTAGTGCGAGTCGCGCTGGCGACGGTCGGCACGACCGGCGACGTCGCCCCGTTCGCACGCCTCGCCGGTCAGCTCGTCGGTCGAGGGCACGAGGTGACCGCGGTGACCTGGCCCGTGCATCGCAGCATGCTCGCCCGTCCGGGAGTCCGGGTCGAGGTGGCGGGTCCGCACGCCGACGCGGCGCGCATCGCGGCCGTGGCGGCCGACGCCGTCGACCGCGGCGCGATGGACCAGGTCGCGGTCCTGCGCGACTTCCACCTGGCCGACGGCGAGGCGCACTACCGGCGCCTGTGCGAGCTGCTCGCGGGCCACGACCTCGTGCTGCTGCACGGCATCCACGCCCTGGCGCACGCGGCGGTGCTCGACGTCGGCGCGCGCTGGGCAACGGCCGTCTTCGATCCGGTGCTGCTGCCGACGTCGAGCGCTCCCCCGCCGGGCATGCCGAACGTCGGACCGATGAACCGGCTGGCGTGGTGGATGCTCGATCGAGCGCTCGCGCGCCTCGGCCGGCCACTCGACGATCTGCTCGGGCGTGCGGGCAGCCGGCAGCGCGGGTTGCCCCTGTTTCGCGCGCGCTCCCGGCTCCTGCACCTCGTCGGCTGCTCCCCGTCCATCATCCGCGTGCCGCCCGACCTGCCGGCCACGACGATCGTCACGGGAGCGTGGCTCGACCGCTCAGCACCGGCCGCGCTGCCCGATCCGGTCGAGGCGTTCCTCGTCGAGGGTGCCGCGCCGATCGTCATCGCCTTCGGCTCGATGGCCGGGGCGCCCGACGAGATCATCGGTGCGACGGTCGAAGCCCTCCTCGACGCCGGGCGCCGCGTCATCGTCCAGGGAGCGCTCGCACGTTCGGTCGCCTCGCCGAACCTGCTCCGTATCGAGGCGCTCGATCACCGCGCGCTCCTGCGGCGGGCGGGGCTCGTCATCCATCACGGCGGGGCCGGGACGACGCATGCGGCGTGCGCGGCCGGCGTCCCGTCGCTCGTCATCCCTCACGTCGGCGATCAGCCGTACTGGGCGGAACGGCTCCATCGGCTTGGCGTCGCGCCCGCGCCCCAGCCGGCGCGCCGCCTGCGCGCAACCGAGCTGGCGGAGGCGGCCCTGGCCGGGGCGGCCGACCATGACATGCACGCGGCTGCCCAAAGACTCGGTGAACGCATCGGTGACGAGGGCGGACTCGAGGCGGCGGTCGCGGCCATCGAGTCCGCCGCAGGCTGACGCCGGTGGCATCCCCGGAAGTCTCGCCGGAACGGGCTCGCTCCACCACATTTTCGAGCCAACCGGCTGTGCCCTTGCATACCAAGCGTATGCTCCCCTGGTCCCCGAGCAAGCATGGGAGCGTGCCATGGCCGTCGAGATTCAGGATCTCATCGTGCGCACTGCGTCAGATGTTGTCGCGTGGGCAGACTCAACCCTGAGCGCCCTCCATGCCCTCTTCTCGGCCGGCATGCCGAATAACGTGGACCCCGGAGCACTGGCAGCGGGTGGCACTGCCGCAGGGGCCGCGGGTGGTGCTGCGGC
>CAZKFP010000138.1:0-12887 GCA_964552085.1 uncultured Steroidobacteraceae bacterium | reverse complement strand
GGCTTGAAGAGGCCCGTCAGGATGACCCGGCGCTCGGTCGCGTCGAGCGCCTCGAGCAGCGGCCGCAGGCTCGGGACGCCGGCGACCGGGTCGGCGGCGGGCACGTCGTAGTCGTAGAGGCGGACCATCATCGGTCCGCTGATCCTAGACCGATGCGCCCGGCGATGCTGCAACCGCACGACTGTGCGTCGAGCTCGCGGAGGATGGAAACCGAGTCCCACGGGTACAATCCGACTCTCGCGCAGTGCGGCGCGCATCGGTCCATCGTTCCGCTGGAGGTCGTTCGCTCGCATGCTCCTCGAAGGCAAGAAGCTGCTCATCACCGGCGTCCTGACCGACGACAGCATCGCGTTCGCCGTCGCGAAGGTGGCCCAGGAGAACGGCGCCGAGATCCTGCTCACGAACGTCGGACGCGGCGTGCGGCTGACCGAGAAGGTGGCGCGCAAGCTGCCGACGACCCCCGACGTCATGCAGATGGACGTGAACAACCCCGATGACGTCAGCGCCGTCGCGGACGAGATCATGCGCCGATGGGGCCGCGTCGACGGCGTGCTGCACGGCATCGCGTTCGCTCCGCAGGACGCGCTCGGCGACAACTTCCTGCAGGCACCGTGGGAGAGCGTGTCGGTCGCGTTTCAGACCTCGGCCTACTCGCTCAAGGCGCTGACGAGCGGCATGCTCGAGCCGCTCAAGGTCGCCGGCGCCGATGGCGGGGCATCGGTCGTGAGCCTTACCTTCGACGGACGCTTCGCCTGGCCGATCTACGACTGGATGGGCGTGGCCAAGGCGGGGCTGGAGGCGGTCACCCGCTACCTGGCGCGTGACGTCGGCGAGCTCGGGATCCGCGTGAACACCGTCTCGGCCGGACCGATCCGCACGATGGCCGGGAAGAGCATCCCCGGCTTCGACGCGATCGCGGGGCACTGGCAGGCGCGCTCGCCGCTGGCCTGGTCGCTGACCGATGCGACCCCCGTCGGCCAGATGTGCTGCTTCCTGATGAGCGACATGGCGTCGATGACGACGGGCGAGATGATCCACGTCGACGGCGGCTACCACGCCCTGGGGACCGACTTCAAGCCCCGCGAGTAGCTCCCACGGCGGTCTCGAGGTCCAGGAGCCGGCGCTTGGCGAGGAGCCCGCCACCGTAGCCGCCGAGGCCGCCGCCCGAAGCCACGACCCGGTGGCACGGGACGATGACGGCCAGCCGGTTCGAGCCGTTCGCGCGTCCCACGGCCCGCGATGCTGCCGGAGCGCCGACGCGTGCCGCAAGCTCGGCGTACGTGATCGTCTCGCCGTACGGGATGCGCCGCAGCTCTCCCCAGACCCGTTCCTGGAACTCGCTGCCGGGCAGGTCGAGCGGCAGGTCGAAGGCGGTGAGCTCGCCGGCGAGGAACTCGCGCAGCTGCCCCTCCACCCGATCGAGCAGCGGCGAGTCGCCGTCCGAGGTCGGGCCGATCCGCCGTCGCACGGCCGCCAGCTGCGCCGCCATCATCGGCCGCCGTGTGAAGTCGGCCAGGACGACCGCGCGCTCGGTGGCGCCGAGCGTCATCGGTCCGATCGGCGTCTCGACCTCGCGGAGCGTGACCGGGCTCGAAGCCTCGGGCTGGCAGCGCAGGCAGGCCCGATAGCCGGCCGCGCGAGCCTCGCCCACATCGGTCATGAAGACGACGTTCTTCGGCAGCGGCTTGCGGACCCGACACGAGGGACGGCAGAAGATGCCGGTCGTCCGGACGGCGGCCACGAATCGGCCGTCCCAGGTGGGATCGGAGGCGTAGAAGGCGCGGGCGCGCTCATCGGTCATGCGGGTGGAACGGCCGGGCGCGCCGCGTCGTGAGATCTACGCGTTGCCGGGCTGCTGGCGCATGACGAGGTTGACGGTAAACGGGCTGCTCCCGAGCACCAGGTCGCCGGCACGAACCTCGATCCGGTGCCGCCCGATCTCCTCGAGCCGCATGCCCTTGAGGTCGGCCACGATGTTCGCGGAGGTGGCGTTCGGCGGCACGTCGATCCGCAGGCTCGGCGCCTGCTGCAGGGTCGGCTTGCCGCTCGGGCTGATGACCTGGAAGCTCAGCTCGTGGGAACCGGGCGAGGCCTCAAGGATGGCGACGATGAAGCACCGCCCGTGGGCCGCTGGCAGGCGCGCGACGTTGATCTGGCTGAACACGCCGACCGCGCTGATCTTGCCGTCCTGCGCCGTGAGCGCGTAGTCGCACAGGAGGAGGGTGTGGAGCTCGACGTCCGCCATCGTTGAAGCCTACACCGACACTCCTGACCCTGAGGCCCCGGTCAACTACTGTGACCGATGGAAGACATCACGCAGGAGCGGGATCGGCGCGCTCTAGGCCGGTCAGCGCTCGATCGGCAGCCCCGCCCGATGCCAGGCGGCCGTTCCGCCGCGGACGTTCACCGGGCGGCTGAAGCCATGCTTCTGGAGGTACGCCGCCGCGCTCCGGCTCCGGTTCCCGGTGGCGCAGATGAGGTACACCGGCGCCTCACGCGGCAGCTGGTCGAGGCTGCCGGGCAGCTGGGCGAGCGGGATGTGCCGTGCGCCGCGGGCATGTCCGGTGCGCCACTCGTGCGGCTCGCGCACGTCGATCAGCACGGCGCCCGGCTCGGTGACGAGGCCGTCGGCCGTCTCCTTCACATCGGCCTCGTCGACCTTCGGTCCGAAGAGGAAGCTCATCGGCCCGTCTCCAGGGCACGTGCCACGCGCAGTAGTCGTTCGCGAGCCTCGGCCGCCACCGATCCGACCGGCCCCGGACCGACGAGGCCGAGCGCGGCCTCGGGATCCATGATCTCGACCCGGGTGCCGGCACCCTCGGGACGGAGTACGACGTTGCACGGCAGGAGCGCCCCGACCGACGGGTCGGCGTCGAGCGCCTGATGCGCCAGCTGCGGGTTGCAGGCGCCGAGGATGAGGTACGGCTTCCGCTCGATGCCGAGCTTCTCGCGGAGCGTGGCCTGGACGTCGATCTCGGTCAGGACGCCGAATCCCTCGGCGCGAAGCGCATCGGCAACGAGCTGTCGCGTCTCCGGCAATGGCCGATCGACGACCGTCCCGAACGTGTACTGGGTCTGCGTGTTCATCTCACCTCTGCCGGCTGTGCCGGCGCATCCGTGACCACGGGGAGTCCGGCGGATCGATAGGCGTCCATGCCGCCCACGACGTGGGCGATCTCGTCGCGGCCCGTCGCGGTGAGCAGGCTGGCGGCGATGGCGGACCGATACCCGCTGCCGCAGATGACGAGCACCGGTCCGTCGGGGACCTCGTCGACGCGATTCGGCAGCTGAGCGCCGGGAATGTGGACGGCGCCCGGGACGTGGCCCTCGCGCCACTCGTTGGCCTCGCGCACGTCAAGGACGGTGGCCCGCTCGGCAACGACCGACAGCGCCTGGACCCGGCGCAGCGTGGCCGTCTCGCCGGCCCATGCGTCCATGCCGCCCTGGAGCCAGCCGACGATCCGATCGAACCCGGAGCGCCGGAGTTGAACGATCGCCCGGTCGAGATGGTCGGGGTCGTCGACGACGAGCACGAGCTCGCGGTCGATCTGCGCCACGGCGCCGGCCCACGTGCCGAAGGTGTCGCCGAGGCCGACCGACAGCGCGCCGGGAACGTGGCCCGCAGCGAAGAGGTCGGGATCCCGGACGTCGAGGATCGTCGCTCCGTGTCCGGCGGCATGGGCCACCTCGTCGCCGGTCATCGGCCGCGGGACGGCCAAGTCGGCCATCGGCGTGGCGCCGGCCTGGTTGATCGGTCGCATGTGAGTCCAGTGCGCCGGGACGCTCGGCTGGTCCTCGAGGATGAAGCTGGTGAAGGCGTCGGCATCCGGCTGCGCGAGCGCTGGGTTGTGACGCCGCTCGAAGCCGATGGTGGACCAGCGCTTGCCGCCGATGCCGGTGCCGCACAGCGATCCGGCGCCGTGGGTCGGATAGAGCTCGATCCAGTCGGGCAGCGGCGCGATCCGATCGCGAAGCGTCGCGAACAGCACGCCCGCGGCGCGTCGCGCCTCGTCCGGGCCGCCGAGCAGGTCGGGTCGGGCCGCGGTTCCCACCAGCAGCGCGCCGCCGGAGAGGAGGATCCAGTCCTCGTCGGTGCGCGACAGGTCGGCGACGAGGAACGACAGATGGTCGGGGGTGTGCCCGGGGGTCGCGACCGCCCGGAAGCGGAGCGAGCCGACACGCACCTCGTCGCCATCGGCCAGTGGCTTGTGCGAACGGGTCAGGCCGGCCAGGCCGGAGACGTGGACGGTCGCGCCGGTCGCGCGGCGCAGGTCGTCGGCGCCGGAGACGTAGTCGTTGTGGACGTGGGTCTCGAAGATATCGGTGATGCGGAGGCCCTCGTCGCGGGCAATGGTCAGGTAGGCGTCAACGTCCCGGCGCGGGTCGATCACCGCCGCGCTGCCGTGGTCCGGGTCACCGACCAGGTAGCTCGCGTGGCCGAGGCCCTTGACGAAGAACTGGTGCAGGAACATCTCAGGCCCCCGCCACGGCGCCGATGTCACGCGCCTGGGCGAGACGGGTCACGGTGTCGCACGCATCCAGGATCTCGGGGACGGCGAGCCGGTAGTGGATTGAGGTGCCGTCGCGTCGCGAGGTCACGAGGCCTGCGTGCCGCAGGACGGCGAGGTGCTGGCTCGCGTTGGAGAGCGTGCAGCCGAGATCGGTGGCGAGGGCGCCGGCAACCCGCTCGCCGTCACGAAGCTGATGGAGGAGGGCGAGCCGCTTCGGATCGGTCAGCGCGCGACAGATGTCGGAGGCCGCCCGGAAGCGCTCGATGTCGACTGGGGCGAGAGTGGTTGCAGAGCTCATGCTGCGCACCATAGCGCATACTTGCGTACTTGCGCAACTAAAGAATCAGACCGATGAGGCGCGCGCCTGTACGGACGAGCTCGACGACCGGCATGGTCTCGAGGTCGGCACGCGCGATCCAGGCGCAGTCGTCGCTCGACCCACCGACCTCGACGCGTAGGTCGCCGTCGGTGACGCGGACGCGGACGCGGTACAGGATGCGCACGGCGTGGAAGTCGGTCGGGATGCCGTCGCGCGGATCCGTGAAGGTACCGGCCCACGAGTCCACGCCGGCGAGCTGGACGATCTCGCCGGTCAGCCCGGTCTCCTCGTTGAGCTCCCGGAGCGCGGCCTCGCGCGGGTCCTCGCCAAACTCGACGCCGCCGCCGGGAAGCGTCCACATGCCGTCGGAGCTGGCGGTCGCGCCCTGTGCGATCCGGCTGAGCAGGATGGCATCGCCATCGGTACACAGGGCGTAGGCTGCGATTCGCGTCACGCGGCGAGGCGTGTCGGTCACTTCGCCGCGGCGTACTGGTCCGCGCCGATGAAGTGGATGCTCACGTATGGCTCGTCACCGATCACCACCGAGTCGTGGCCCGGACCAATCTCGAACAGGTCGCCCGGCCCCATCTCGACGATCCGGCCGTCCGTCATCTCGATCCGGTTCCGGCCGGAGAGGACGAGACCGAGGTGCCCCACGTCGCAGACCGCCTGGCCGAGCTCGACCCCGACGTGCTCCGACCAGCGCCAGCCGGGCTCGTACTCGGCGCGCCCGACGGTCATGCCGCCGATCGCCACGAGGTCGAAGCGACCGAGCGGGAAGTCGCGACGCTCGTCGGGCTGGGTGAAGGTGCGGATGATGGCGGCGGACTCGGGCATCGGTCAGTCTCCTTCGAGGTCGTCGCTGTAGAGGTCGGGATCAAGCAGCCAGGCGAGCTCGCCGCCACCGGGTTCGGGAGTGCCGTAGAACTCGACGCAGGCGAGGCCGCCCTTGCGCATCCGGACCGATGCGGCGCCCGTGAGGTGGGCCACGGTGCTCGAGAGGTCGGGCTCGTGGCCGACGAACAGCACGCGGCGCGCGTCGGGATGGGCGGACATCGCCTGCGCCAGGTCACCCCACGAGGCTCCCGGCCGTAGCCGGTCGTCGACGAGCACCTCGCCCCCGATCGCCTCGGTCACCAGCTCGGCGGTCTGGCGAGCGCGCGCCAGGGGCGAGCTCAGGACGATGTCCGGCCGGAGGTTGACGCGCCGCCAGAGCGGGGCGGCGTGCCGGAGCGCGGCGATCCCAGCAGCCGTCAGCTCTCGCGCGGCATCGTCGCCTCCGCGCGCCGGCTCGGCCGCCCCGTGGCGGAGGAAGTAGAGGATCAAACGATGACCGTCGTGGCGCTGCTTCCGTCGTCCGGCGTCGGATCGTCGTCGTCGCCGCCGCGGCTGCCGCGATGGCCGGCCGTGACGCCGCGAGCCTGGCCGGTGCGCTGGACGAGGAGCCGGGCGGAGGAGGGCGCGCCGGCCTTCGGGAAGGTCGCCGACAGCACGCCGTTCCCATACGTGACGTTGGCGCGCAGCGCGTCCACGGCGCAGGGAAGCTCGATCGTTCGCTCGTACGGCCCATACGACCACTCGCGGAGGATGTAGTCGATGCGATCCTGCCCCTCGCCGTGCTGCGCGGCGCGCAGCGTGAGGTGCCCGTCATCGGTCACGTCCAGGCTGATTTCCTCCGGTCCGATGCCGGGCATCGGCGCCACGACGATCAGCTCGCGCTCGTTCTCGAACATGTTGACGGGGATCGCTGTCGGATCGGACATGCGTGTCTCCTGCTGGGAACCTGGCGATCGTACTGCGAGAATCGCACCAGAGCCCGACCGGCTCGCCGAGTGTCCCGCCCCGGACGTCGGATTCACATATCGACAGTACGGGAGCGATCACGCATGCAGCGATCCGCCACCTCTCCGGACGAGCACATTTCGAGCCTGCCCGACGGCACGCGCGACGACGTCGGGGCGCTCGATGCCGAGCTGACGCGCATCTTCAGCGGGCACGAGCGCGTGCTGTGGGAGGGACCGATGTGGGGCGGCACCGAGCAACGGATCATCGGCTACGGGGCAGTGCAGCAGGTCAATCGCACCGGCGCCGCGGTGGACTGGTTTGTCGTCGGGCTGGCCGTCCAGAAGTCGCATCTGTCCTTGTACGTCAGCGCCGTCGAGGACGGGCAGTACCTCGTCAAGCGCTACGCCGATCATCTCGGGAAGGTGAAGGTCGGAAGCGCGAATGTGACCTTCAAACGGCTGTCGGACGTCGAGCTGCCGGTCCTGCTGGAGATGGCCAAGCGCGCTCGGGACCTCATGACTGCCGGTGGTGGTAGGCAGTGATCCGGCCGACGGCCGCTGAGACGTCCCAATTCAGGCCGGGTGTGAATACGCACGGTTGAGGATGTCGCCGGGCGGTATTTCGGGACGCGAGCCGCCTCAACGGTTACCACGTGTGAACCGGGACGGTTCGTGACGGCCATGGGCGGCGAGGGACTCAGTCGGGGAAGGCCTCGGGGCCACGCTCCGAGAGCTCGCGGGCGTGCTCGTCGCCGTCCTTCGGCGGGATCCACGAGTACGGGTAGCGGTCGTCCTCGAGCTCCGACGCCTGGCGGGTGAGATGCAACGGGTGGAACGTGTCGATCATCACCGCCAGCTCCTCGGTCGCCTCCTTGCCGATGCTCGCCTCGACCGAGCCCGGGTGCGGCCCGTGCGGGATCCCGGCCGGGTGAATCGTGAAGGAGCTGATGCCCACGCCGCGCCGGCTCATGAAGTTTCCGGCGACGTAGTAAATGACCTCGTCGCTGTTGATGTTGCTGTGGTTGTACGGCGCCGGGATGGCGAGCGGGTGGTAGTCGAACTTGCGCGGCACGAAGCTGCAGATGACGTAGTTGCGTGGCTGGAAGGTGAGGTGCACCGGCGGCGGCTGGTGGATCCGACCGGTGATCGGCTCGAAGTCGCCGATGTTGAACGCGAACGGCCACAGGTGCCCGTCCCATCCGACGAGGTCGAACGGGTGGTGCCGATAGTGGTAGGCCGTGATCCTGCCGCGCGTCTTGACCTCGATGACGAAGTCGCCCTCGTCGAGGCACGGTGCCATCTCGCCCGGCGGACGGATGTCCCGCTCGCAATACGGTGAGTGCTCCAGGAGCTGGCCGAAGTCGTTCCGGTAGCGCTTCGGCGGGACGATGCTCGACGGTGACTCGACCCACAGCATGCGTTGCGCGTCGTTGCCCGTGCGCAGCCGGTACGTCGTGCCGATCGGGATGACGAGGTAGTCGCCCGGTCCGTAGTCGATCGGTCCGAAGTTCGTCTCGAGCGTTCCCGTCCCGGTATGGACGAAGTACATCTCGTCCGCCTCGCCGTTGCGGTAGAAGCGCTCCATCGGCTCCGCCGGCAGGACGACGCCAAAGGTGACGTCGCCGTTGTAGAAGAGCGGGACGCGCCCGGTGATTCCGTCACCGGCAGGCTCCAGGTCCTTCGTGTCGACGAGCCGATGGCGGTGCGCTCCCGACGCCTCGTCCTCGCTCTGCTCGATCCGGACGTCGCGGACCTTCTCGATCTGGTGCGTCTGCGTCGGCGGCGTGTGGTGGTAGAGCAGGCTGGCCCGGCCGCTGAAGCCCTCGACGCCGAAGAGCTCCTCGGCATAGAGAGCGCCATCCGCCTTCCGGAACTGGGTGTGGCGCTTGTGCGGCACCTCGCCGCGCTGGACGTAGAACACCGGGCCATTATCGCCGCTGCGGGGCCGATGTACCGCGTCGGTCAGGCGCGCTCGGGCAGGAGGTCGGACACGAGCTCGATGACGTCGATGAGGCTGAACGGCTTCGCGAGCCACCCGTCGGCTTCGAGACGCTCGGCCGCCGTCTCGATGTCGCGGGCGGCCGAAAGGACGATGAGCCTCGTCGTCGCCGCATCGGGCCGGCGACGCTGGTGCTCGCGGAACTCGAACGCGTCCATGCGCGGCATCATGAGGTCGAGCACGATGAGGTCGACGCCCCGCTCATCGAGGCACTCGAGGGCCTCGTACCCATGTGCCGCACCGCGCACCTCGTGGCCCTCGTCGGCCAGGACCTCGCCCAGCGTCTCGCGCAACATCTCATCGTCCTCCACGACGAGAATGCTCCCGACGCGTGTCGTCATCGCGCCATCGCCTGATCGCGCGGGAGCCAGACGCTGAAGGTGGCCCCGGGGCCGTCTTCGCGCGCTTCGGCCGCGATCCGTCCACCGTGGCGGAGGACGATCTGGTGCGCAATATGGAGCCCGAGCCCGAGCCCCTGGATGTGCTCGGCGTTCGCCCCGCGACCGAACGCCTCGAAGACTCGCTCCGCGCTGTCGGCGTCGAGCCCGAGCCCCCGGTCGGCCACGGCGATCTCGACGCCGTTGCCCGCCTGTCGGATCTCGATGTCGACCGGCGTCGGCGGGGCCGAGTATTTCAAGGCGTTGTCGACGAGGTTCGTGACGACCTGGTCCAGGCGTGAGGCGTCTCCGGCGATGACGGCTGCGTCCGGGGCGGCGAGCCGGATCCGCCTGCGTTCGCCCCCGTCACTGAAGCGCTCGACGACCTCGGAGACGAGCGAGACGAGGTCGACGGGTGCGGCGTCGAGAGGGCTCGAGTCGGCCGTCAGGCGCGAGACGTCGAGAAGCTCGTTGAGGAGCACGCCGAGGCGCCGGGTGGAGGTCGTGATGCGCCGGATGCCGGCCACCAGGCGCTCCTCGTCCAGCTTCCCCGCGGCCCGGGCGCGAATGACGCTCTCCGCGGCGAGCTGGAGGCTGGCGACGGGCGTCTTGAGCTCATGCGACGCAATGCTGAGGAACCGATCGCGCGCCAGCAGCGCCTCCTCCGCGGCCGTGCGCGCCCGCTGCTCCGCGAGCAGGTTGCGCCGCTGCTCCTCCGCGGCCAGTCGCTCGGTGAGGTCTCGCGTGACCTTCGCGAAGGCGAACGTCTCCCCGGCCTCGTCGGTGAGCGCCGTGACGATGACATCGGCCCAGAAGCGTGTGCCGTCCTTGCGGACGCGCCAGCCTTCGTCCTCGAACCTGCCAGCCTCGATCGCCTTCTGCAGGACGCGCGTCGGCCGGTCGGCCTCGCGGTCCTCGGCGGTGTAGAAGGCGGAGAAGTGCTTGCCGATGATCTCGTCCGCGCTGTAGCCCTTGATTCGCTGCGCGCCGAGGTTCCAGCTCAGGACCCGGCCATCGACCGAGAGGAGGAAGATCGCGTAGTCCTGCACCGCGTCCACGAGCAGCCGGAAGGCGACGTCGCTGGGCAGGTCGGACGTCGTGGCGCTGTCGTGAGCGTCGTCGGGGATCGTCATCGGTTGTCGCCCCTGGGCAAGTCTCGGGCCATGGCGCATCAGCGGGCCGCGAAGGCGGTCCTGCCTGGCCGACCGAGGGTAACTCAGTCTCTGCGGGTCAGTTCGGAGTGCCCGCCGCGTGGATAGACGATGAGGAGGCGCGCCGGCTCGTCGCCGACGGACTCCGCGTCGTGTGGCAGGGTGCCGTCGAGCAGGACGTAGTCCCCGGTCCCGGCCTCGACGACGGCCTCGCCCTGCGTGAACCGCACCCGCCCCGAGAGGATGACGTGATGCTCGTCTCCGGCATGCTCGTGGAAGCCGGTGCGGTGCCCCGCCGGCATGATGCCCTCGAAGATGGCGACGTCGCGCGCGAGCCCGCCGTCGACCTGCGACATCGCGCCCGACCCGCGCGGCAGGCGCCGCTTCGGTCGCTCGGACGCCCGCACGAGGCGTGGAGCGACGCTCGTTTCGAGGAGGAACCACGCGATCGGCACGTCGAGCGCGTCGGCGAGGGCGGCGAGGGTCTCGAGCGACGGCGAGGCCTTGTCGTTCTCGACCTGGCTCAGATAGCCAATGTTCAGGCCCGTCAGGTCGGCGACGCCCGACAGGGTGAGGCCGCGATCGCGGCGGCGGCGCCGGATCTGCGCCCCGACCCGGGGACGGCGCCGCGGGGAATCGGTCATGCGTCGCAGTATGACGGCAGCGAAGGGGTATTGACAAGAGCAAAGTCACGCGGCATGATGTGGACAACAACAAACATGGCTTGTTTACAGCCAAGCACAGGAAACCGGAAGGAAGGAACCACATGAAGGTCGCCATCATCGGAGCCGGCAACGTCGGCAAGGCCCTCGCGACGTCGATCAGTCGCGCCGGCCACGAGGTCACATTGAGCGCGAGCACCCCGGAGAGCGCTCGCGAGGCTGCCCGCGAGATCGGCGTGGCGCCGGCGGACAGCAGCGCCGCTGCCGTGGCGGATGCGCGCGTCGTCATCCTCGCCGTTCCGTACGTCGGGGCAGGGGAGGTCGTCTCCGCCGAGATCGCGCCGGCGGTCGCCGGTCGGATCGTCATCGACGCCACGAATCCCATCAAGCCGGATGGCTCCGGCCTTGCCACGAACGGCCGCTCCGCCGCCGAGGAGTTCCAGAAGCGTCTGCCCGACGCCAGCGTCATCAAGGCCTTCAACACGGTCTTCGCCGCCAACCAGGCGAGCCCGGACGCGAGCATCGACGGCTACGTGGCCGGCGACGACGTCGATGCGAAGCGGGTCGTCCTCGAGCTCGTCGAGTCGATCGGTATGACCCCGCTGGATGTCGGCCCGCTGAGCTCGGCACGGGCGCTCGAGGGGATGGCCTTCATCAACATCGGTCTGAACGCGGCGAATGGCTGGGGCTGGACCTCGGCCTGGCGCCTGGAGCGGTAGACCGATGGCGATCACGCGACTCAACCACGCCGTCCTCTTCGTCCGCGACATCGATGCGGCGGCCGAGTTCTATCGGTCCGCCTTCGGCTTCGAGGAGCTCAGTCGCCCGGAGGGGATGCGTGCCGTTTTCATGCGCTCGCCGTTCGGCGGCAATCATCACGACCTCGGGCTGTTCGAGGTCGGCGCCCAGGCACCGCAACCGGCTCGGGGCTCGGTCGGCCTCTACCATCTCGCCTGGGAGATCGACACAATCGAGGGCCTGGCCGAGATGGCCCGCTCGCTCCGGGGCCTCGGGGCGTTGAGCGGGGCGTCGGACCATGGCGTCAGCAAGTCGCTCTACGGCCGCGACCCCGATGGCAACGAGTTCGAGGTCATGTGGGCCGTCCCGATCGAGGCGTGGGGCGAGTACGCCGACCAGGCGACAGTCATGCCGCTCGACCTCGATGCCGAAGTCTCGCGCTGGGGCGCGGGGCAGCCGGTCTGATACGCGCGCACGACCGCTGGGAGCCCGCACATGTCCGTAGTGCTGGCGGCCGCCTCACCGCGTGAGCGAGTCGAGCTGGTCGGCGTGCTCCTCGAGGTGCTCGACGATGAAGATCTCGACGAGCTTCTGGAGCGTCATGACGCCACGCGTCGGGTGAGCCCCGCGCAGCTTCCACGCATCAGATGAGAACGATCGCGCGGTCTCGGTCACCTCGGCCAGCGATGCTCGAACCCGCTCGAGGAGAGCGGCAGGGTCCGTGTGCCGATCGCGTTCGATGGCATCGATGCGGCCGGTATCGGTCTTGACGCGGCCGAACGGCACGGGCTCATTCGTCGGCAGCGACGCGACGCGGCGCGCCTGTGCCAGCCAGTACGCGGGGAACTCGGCGAGGTGTGCCCAGACCTGTCCGGCCTCCCACCGCTCGTCCCCACCACGGTCCGCCTCGGTCAGGCCGGACGGCAGGGGGGCCGCCGCGTGCTCGGCGAGGCGTCGCTCGACGTCGGCGAGGCGCGTCAGCAGGGAGTCGATCGCGGCGTTCATGATGCCGGACGTTGCACGACGGGTGCCGACAGCTCACCCAGCCGCTCGATCGCCAGCGTGACCGAGTCGCCGGGCTGAAGGTAGCGCCCGAGCTGCTCGTCCCGGATCTCGAGCAGGCAACCGGTTCCGACCGTCCCGGAGCCGAGCAGGTCGCCCGGCCGGAGGCGGACGTCGGCGCTCGCGCGCTCGACCATCTCGCCGAAGGAGAAGTGCGCGGCTGCCCACGTGCCGCGTGACAGCTCCTGTCCGTTGACCGATGCGGTCATCGCGAGGTCGTAGCCCTTGCCCTGGCGCGCGTCGGCGAGCTCGTCGGGGGTGACGAGCCACGGACCGATGGAGGA
>CAZKFP010000137.1:0-7813 GCA_964552085.1 uncultured Steroidobacteraceae bacterium | reverse complement strand
GTCGACGACGAGGCGCGATGCGCGCCACGCGTCGAACGAGAGGAGCCCGAAGCGGTCGAGGTCGCCCGAGAGGAGGCCCATCTCATCGGCCAGTCGCTCGGTGTACAGGCCCCAGCCCTCGATGTAGGCCGTGCAGCCGTTGAAGCGCCGGAAGGCCGGCAGATGGTCGAGCTCCTGTGCGATCGCGATCTGCAGGTGATGGCCGGGGACCGACTCGTGGAATGCCAGGGTCTCCGCCTCGTACCTCGGACGGGTCTCCGGTGCGTGCGTGTTCACGTAGTACCGTCCCGGGCGCGAGCCGTCGCCGGCCGGCTCGCGGTAGTAGGCGATCGTCGAGTGCTTTTCCTCGTGCGCCGGCATGACGATGACCTCGCACGCGGCTCGCGGCAGGCGACCGAACCAGTCGCCGATCGCTGCGTTCGCGCGCTCGAGCGAGGCCCTCGCCACGGCCGCGACCTCCTCTCGCGTGCGGAAGTGGAGGTCGGGATCATCGCGGAGGGCGGCCAGTGTGGCGGCCAGCGAGGTCGTGCCGAGGAGGCGGGCGCCGAGCTCGGTGAACTCGGCGTCGATCCGCTCGATCTCCTCGAGGCCGATTGCGTGCACCTCGTCCGGCATGACGTCGATCGACGTGTGCGCCCGGGTCAGCAGCCGGTACGCCTCGGAACCGCCGGGGACGTGGATGAGGCCGGGCCGATCGTCCGGCCGCGCGCGCGGCGCGATCTCGTCCGCCACGACGGACCGATAGCGCTCGAAGGCCGGCCGGATGTCGCGGCCGATGACCTCGATGAGCTCGTCGCGGATTGGCGTCCACTCCGTTCCGGGCGTGGCGAGCGGCCAGTCGGCGTCCGGTCGCGCGAGCAGCTCGTCGATCTGCTCGGTGACCTTTCGGCAGAGCGTCGCGACCCCAACCCGCCCCTCGGCCATCCCGCGTCGCAGGTCGTCGCCCGCCTGGTCGAGGAGCGCCGGCATCGCGCGCCAGCGCGACAGAAGCGCCTCGGCCTCGTGGCTGGAGCGGACCGGCTGGTACGCGGCGATGTTGAGCAGATCGACCTGCGGGCCGTCCATCGGGTCGACGTTGAAGGCGGCGAGGTCCGCGTCCAGGAATGCGCGGTCGGTCGTGAGGGCCGCTCCGAGAGCGGCGCGCGTGACCGGATCCTCGTCGGGGGTCACGTCGCGCAACCGCTCCTCGAGCGCGTCGAGCTCGGCGCGCCACGCCGTACGGGCCTCCTCCGAGCCGTCCTCGAGCCGATCGTCGAAGCGCCGATCGCCGATGGCCGTGGCGAACGTCGGATGGCGCTCGAGGTACGCGCTCCAGTAATCGGCGGACAGCTCGTCGAGGGCTGTCGGCCCGGCTGCGGTCGTCACCGCGGCATCGTAGCGGTGGCGGACCCCGCTCGGCGATCCGAAGCTACTCGATGGAGCCGATGAACTCGATGCTCGCCATGATCCGATCCAGGACGGCCATGTTCAGCTCGTACTCGCCGCCCATGTCGGTGTCGGTGCGGGCGACGAGGTTCGGACCCTCCTCCGGCGTCGGACCGAGCTGCACGACGTACTCGTACGTCGTGCCATCGGCGTCGCGCGACGTCCCGGAGACCTCGACGCGCACGGCGACCTGCGTCGACCCGACGATGACCTCCTCGCTGCTCATCGGCTCCTCCGCGTATCCGCGATCGCGGTCGATGACGAAGATCTCGATCGCGATCTCGTCCGGCGTGGTCGAAGGGTCGACGACCTCGAAGAACTCGGGGCTGAACCAGCTGCAGGCGGGGACGTCGCCGATCTCGGTGTTCCTGTACCACGACTCGGGGAACTCGAGGCGGTAGCCATCCTCGAGGTTCTCGCAGTCGTCGGGATCCTCGAAGAGCTCGTCCGCCTCCGGGTGGGGTGCGACGCTGAACCCGCTCGCCCCGCCGTCGGGGGCAGTGGGCTCGGCGCTCGGCGCCTCGGAAGGCTCAGGGCTCGGCGTGACCGATGCGGTCGGCGACACCGTCGCGGTCGCCGTCGGGCCAGGTGTACCGGAGGCGGAGCTCACGCCCGGCGCGCATGCGGCCAGGAGCAACGCGAGCCCGAGGGCTGCGGCGACAAGCGGTCGAAGGGATCGGTCCATCAGGTCTCCCGGAGCGTCAGTCGTCGATCGTGAAGCTGGCCATGATCCGGTCGAGCACGGCCTTGTGCAGCTCGTAGTCTGACGCGCCGTCGCCTCCCGTCGATGCCAACATCGTCGGGCCGTCGACCGGACGATCGGACAGGGTGGCGACATAGGAGTAGCTCGGCAGCAACGCCTCGTACGCTCCGCTCGGGTGATGGACGCCGATCTGCTCGAACCGCGCGCCCGCGAACCCGCCGATCTCGACCGGCTCGGTCAGGAGGTACTCCGGCTGGTTCAGGTATCCGAGCGGGCCGTCATGGACGGTGATGACGATCACGATCTCGTCCGGCACCTCCACGCCGGGCTCCACTTCGTAGAATTCCGGTGAGAACCAGCTGCAGGCGGGCGTGGCGTCGATGGCCGTGTTCGTGTACCACGACTCGGGAAACGTGACCGTGTAGCCCGCGTCCGGGTTCGTGCACGTGTCCGGATCGGCGAAGAGGGCATCGGCCTCGTCGTGCTCGATGACCGCGAAGGGAAGCCCCGGCCGCTCGACGTACGTCACCGGCGCCGGCGTCGGTACCGGCGTGGCGGTGGGCACGGGATCCGGTCCTGGCCCTGACACACGCACCGGGATGGCGGTCACCGCCTCGACGAAACCCTCGGGGCGGTAGATGAGCACGAGCTCCTCGTTCTCCAGGTCGCGGGGGAGCTCGAAGAAGAGCATTCCCGCAGCGGCCACGGGCTCGGTGGTGACGTCGATCGCGCCGGGGAAGACGCCGAGCTCCTGGCGATCCGGGTCGAAGTCCTCCGGATTCGGTGGCAACGCCGGCTCGAAGAGGTCGCCCACCGGTCGCCGGTCGTCCGCGGTGGCCAGCGCCCAGTCGTGGCGCCCGAACTCGCCGACCGGCTGCCGGTCCGCGCGGTACGTGAACGACAGCTCGACGATGAACGAGCGCGGATCGATCGCATCGAGCGGGTACCCGCCCGTCTCCTCGCCCCGGCGGATCGTGACCGTGCCCCACGCGCCGTCGGCGTCGAGGGCGTCGAGCGTCACCGTCTCGCCCGGACGCATCAGCGCGTCCGCCGCCGTCGGCGCGGGCGCCTCGGCACCACATGCGGCCAGGACTGCCGCGAGGAGCAGCACGCTCGGGCTCGTGGGTCGCATCGGGTTGTCGTCCTCGCGCGGTTCTCGACGTCAGGACACTGACGCTCCACAGGGTGTTCGATGTTGCGGCGCGTGTTGGGCCGCAACGGCGCCGTCAGCTCATGCCGCGCAGGCGCAGGAACTCCGTGTTCGACGGCTCGCGACCGAGGAACGCACGGACGAGCTCGTCGGCGTCGCGTGAGCCGTTCGGCTCGAGGATCTCGCGGCGGTAGTCGGCGCCGACGACGGGCGAGGTCACGCCCTCGCGCGTGAAGCGGCTGAACATGTCGTCGCCGATGACCTCGGCCCACAGGTAGCCGTAGTAGCCGGCGTCGTAGCCGCCGACGAGATGGGCGAATCCGCCGAGCATGAACGTGCCCTCGGGATACGGCATGCCGGTGACGGCGTACGTGTTCCGCAGGGCAGAGTCGAGGTCCGGCGGCGGTCCCGGCTCGGCATGCAGCGCCATGTCGAGCTGTCCGTAGAACGCCTGCATGCCGATCGAGAGCCCGACGTCGACCCAGCGCGCACGGAGCATCTGCTCCACGAGGTCGTCGGGGATCGGCTCGCCGGTGGCGTGATGACAAGCGAAGCGGCGTAGGACCGATGGCTCCCACGTCCAGTGCTCCATGATCTGAGATGGCGCTTCCACGAAGTCCCATTCCGTCTCGGCGCCCGAGAAGCGGGCGAACTCGGCGCGCGTCAGGCTCATGTGGAGGATGTGGCCGAACTCGTGGAAGAGCGTCTCCACCTCGGAATGCTTGAGGAGCGCCGGCCGCTCGGCCGATGGCGGGGTGAAGTTCGCGACGATCGCGCTGACCGGCGCGACGTACGCCCCCGAGGCCGACCGATGGCCGATGACGAGCGGGAAGGCGGCGGCATGGCCGAACTTGCCCTCGCGCGGGAAGAGGTCGGCATAGAAGTGCGCGATGTGCTCGCCGCTCGCGCGGTCACGGATCTCGTACAACGTCACGCTCTCGTGCCAGGCGCGCACCGGCTGCACGACCTGGTAGTCGAGGCCGAAGACCTCGCCGGTCAGGGCGAACATGCCCTCCATGACCCGGTCGAGCGGGAAGTACTCGCTCACGAGGTTCTGGTCGACGCCGTACTCGGTGCGGCGAAGCAGGTCGTCGTAGTAGCGCCAATCCCATGGCCGGATCGGCGCGTCGTGGCCGTCCGCCGCGAGCCGGACGGCCAGCTGATCGAGCTCATCACGCACCTTGCCTGCGAGGGACGGCAGGATCTCGTCGTAGAAGGCGCGAACGCGCTCCGGCGCCTTCGCCATCTTCAGCTCCATCGCGTGATGCGCCCAGGTCTGTTCGCCCTGGAGCGTGGCGATCCGCCGGCGGAGCTCGAGGACCTCCTCGAGCAGCGGGCGGTTCGAATCGGTCGCCTTCGTCCAGTTCTTCGTGAACAGCTCGCGCCGAAGGTCGCGGTCACGCGCCTGTTCGAGGAACGGGTTGACTTCCGGGTAGTCCAGGCTGACGCGGTACGTGCCCTTTGCCGTGCCGGGTGAGAGACGCTCGACGTAGTCGTCGGGTAGCCCGGCCAGCTGCTCGCGCGTCACGTTGATCCCGTCGCGGTACTCGTTGACGTTGCGCTGGAACGCGACCTCGACCTCGACGAGCCGCGTCCGCAGCCGCTCGAGCTCGGCGCGCTCGTCGGGACCCAGCTCGTGCCCCGCGCGCCGGAAGTCGCGCAGCCAGTGCTCGACGAGCCGCGCCCGCTCGCCCTCGAGGGCCGCGGCAGCGTCGCTGTCGGCGAAGGCGCGGACCGCGCGGTAGAGGTCCGAGCGGAAGACGAGCGTGACGCGCCACTTGTTGATCCGCTCTTCGGCAGCGGTGCCGGCGTCGCGGACGGCGGGGTCGGTGTGGACCTGGCCCATGAAGCCGGCCCGGCCGTAGGCGGCGACAAGCTCGGCCCCCGCCAGCTCGAGCGGCTGCATCGTGCCCTCGAACGACGGATCGGCGTCGATCGCGCGTGCCACGAGGGCGTCGGCGGTCGAGAGGGCGGCATCGGTCTCGTCACGGACCGATTCGGGCGTGACGGAGGTGTAGTCGTACAGCATCCCGCGCATGGTACGCGGTTGCGACGCGGAGGCATCGGTCCTGCATGACCAAGGCGCAATCCAAACCTGATCGGAGGCCGCGCATGAACTTCAACAGCATCCTCATCGGCTCGGAGGATCCGCAGCGTCTCGTCGACTACTACACGAGGCTGTTCGGCGAGCCGGTGTTCTCCGAGGGCGGTTACAGCGGCTGGCAGCTCGGATCGGGCTTCATCACCGTCGGGCCGCACGATGAGGTGACCGGCCGGAACGCCCACCCCGGGCGGCTGCTCTGGAACATTGAGAGCGCCGACGTCCAGGCCGACTTCGATCGGCTCAAGGCGGCCGGCGCGACCGTCGTGCGCGAGCCGTACGGCATGGACGAGGAGATGCCCGGCCTGATCGCCACCTTCTCCGATCCGGACGACAACTATTTCCAGCTTATGAGTCCGATGGAGCCGCCCGGGAGCTAGCCCGTTGCTTCGTCCAGGTCGAGGCGGACGAGCAGCCGCGGGAGGCCGGCGCTGTGCCCGTCGGTGACCTGGACGCGACGGAAGCCCGCGGCGTCGAACATCGACGCGATGCCGACGAAGGCGAATCCGGCATCGACGCGACGCCCCTCCGGGTCGATCGGGTAGGCCTCGACGCCCGGAGCACCCGTCTTCCGCGCGGCTTCCACGACTCCGGCGAGGAGCGCGGACGCGATGCCTCGACGCCGGTAGCCGGGTCGGATGCGGAAGCAGCCGATCGACCAGACCGGCAGGTCATCGATCGCCGGGATCGTCCGCGAGTTCACGAGCCTCGGCGTCTCTGTCCTTACGCCGATGCCGATCCAGCCGACCGGCACGCCGTCGAGGTACGCGAGGTAACCGGGGGGTGGGGATGCCTTCTCCATCTGATCGCGGAGGAGCTCCGGCCTCGACCGCCCGCCTGACCGCGCCTTCGCATCGGTCCCACGCCAGGCCTGGCACCAGCAGCCTGCCTCTTCGCCGCTCACACCGAGCAGCTCCTCCACGTCCGTCCACCGGTCCACCGTCGCCGGAACGATTTCGATCATCGCCGGTCGTCGGGGCTCAGGTTCCCGCGTCGGTCTGGATGACCGCGACGACGTTCCTCGCCGGATCGGTGAACCAGGCGATCGGCGGCCCGAACTCGCGCATGATCCCTCGCTCGTCCTGCGCGAAGGCTTCGTAGCGCTCGAACGTCACGCCACGACCGACAAGGTCGTCGACCGCGGCCTCGATGTCCGGAACCTCAAAGTTCAGGACGGTGAACGACGCCGGCTCGTGATCGTCCTTCGGGTAGACGAGGACGCGTTGCCCGCCGGCCAGGTCGAGCATGAGCATGCCCTGCTCCTCGGTCACGGTCAGACCGAGGGTCTCCGCGTAGAACGCTCTCGCGGCGTCGAGATCGTCAACCGAGAAGCTGGAGAACGCGGTTCGATCCGAGAGCATCGTCGGTTCCTCCTGTGTGTGCGAGGAGTATCTCGCTGATCGGGCGTGCGGTCATCAGGCCCGACCGGCGTGGGCCGTCGCGACGTTGCCGATGATCTCGGCCAGCTCCAGCGGGCGCGACCACATCGGCCAGTGGCTCGTCGGCAGGTCGATCCAGGTCACGTTGCGAAGCTCGGGGATGCCGGCGAGGAACGCCCAGTCGGGGTGCTCGCGGGCGTAGGTCTGGTACTGCTCGGCGCTGAATCCCGTGCAGATCATCGTGCTGGGGATATCCCGGCGCGCGTCGTTCGTCAGGTCCACGGTCTCGCGGATCAGGCTGCCGGGGACCGGCACCGCGCGTTGGCGGAACGTCTCCTTCTGCTCCTCGCTCAGGCCGTCGAGGTTCTCCTCCGCCTCGATCTCCGACCAGACCATCGGCTTCTCCGAGCCGTTGAAGTCGGGGTCGAGCGCTCCGATCCCGGGTGCCGTGTCGACGTAGACCATCGCCGCGATGCGATCCGGCACCCGGTCGCTGGCCGCGTAGCCGGAGAAGCCCGACGCGCTGTGGATGGCGAGGACGACGGGGGAGTCCTTCGCCTCGACAGCCGCGCAGATGGCATCCACGTGGTCGGTGAGGCTGATCCGAGACCGATCGGCCTCCGTCGACTCGAGGCCGGGGAGCGTGATGGCGGTCACGTCGTGGCCGTCCGCGCGGAGGATCCCGGCGACCTCGTCCCAGGCCCAGGCGCCGAGCCAGAAGCCCGGAACCAGGATGATGGGCGCGGGGCTGGTGCTGCGCTCGTCTGTCATGTGTATTCCTCACTCACGATGTTCGTCTCACCTCAGAAGTCGATCCGCATGACCACGCGGCGCTTTCCCGGCCGCGTGACTTCTCGCATGCCGGCGGCGGCGAAGATGCTCTCGGCGCCGGGATGAATCTCGTCCCAGGTGACCTCGCCGACCTCGGTGCGATATGGATATGCCTCCAACGCCCGCGCGCCGCGCGCCCGTGCGTGCTCGACGGCCCCCGCGGCGAGCGCGTAGGCAATCCCGCGTCCGCGGGAGCCGGCGCGGACGAGTACGCAAGTGACGGA
>CAZKFP010000136.1:0-8194 GCA_964552085.1 uncultured Steroidobacteraceae bacterium | reverse complement strand
ATCGGTCATGCGGAAGTTGTAGCCGACGACGTCGTGGTGGTAGCGGACCTTCATGCCGTGCTCGCGCAGGAGGCGGACGCGATCGGCGAGCTCCCCGTCGTTCGTCGTCAGCATGCCGCCCTCGCCGGTCGTCATGTTCTTCGTCGGGTAGAAGCTGAACGTGCCGGCACCCCACGTCCCGCTGCGGCGGTCGCCGATCGCCGCACCGTGCGCCTGGCAGGCATCCTCGATGAGCGCGAGGCCGTGGCGCTCCGCGATCTCGGAGATCGCCGGCATGTCCGCCGGCTGGCCGTACAGGCTGACCGGCATGATCGCCTTCGTGCTCGGCGTGATCGCCGCCTCGACCTGCGAGACGTCCATCGTGAAGTCGCCCTCGTCGATGTCGACGAAGACCGGCCGCGCGCCGGTGTACAGGATGCTGTTCGCGCTGGCGATGAACGTGAACGGGACGGTGACGACCTCGTCGCCGGCACCGATCCCGTAGCCGAGCAGGGCGAGGTGCAGGGCCGTCGTGCCAGAGCTCGTGGCGACGGCGTGGCCGGCTCCGACGTACGCGGCGAACGCGCTCTCGAACTCGCGGACGCGCGGCCCCTGGGCCAGCAACCCGGACTCCATCGCCTCCCAGACGCCCTCCTTCTCGTCGGTGCCCATCTGCGGACGGGCGATCGGGATCACGATACGGTCTCCTCCTGCGGCAGCCGCGCCTCGGCGGCCCGTGCATGGTGACGTTCCAGTGCCGCAACGATACGCGTCGCGGCGCTGCCGTCGCCGTAGAGCGGCGGGCGCGGCCGATCGCGGTCCATGAAGGCCGAGTCCGCCAGGGCCGCGGCCAGCGCCGCCGGATCGGCGTCGACGACGCGGTTCCAGCCCGCATCGACGGTCTCGACCCACTCCGTCTCGGAGCGCAGGGTGATGCACGGGACGCCGGACAGGTACGCCTCCTTCTGTACGCCACCCGAGTCGGTCGCGATCGCGAACGCCCGCGCCTCGAGCGCGACCATCTCGAGATAGCCGACCGGCGCGATGGCGATGACGTTGTCGGGCAGGCCGCCGCCGCCTCGCTCGAGGACGGCCTTCGTGCGCGGGTGAACCGGGAAGATGACGGGCACGTCGACGGCGAGGCCGTCGAGGATCGGTCCGAAGCGGGCCGGATCGTCGACGTTCTCGGCACGATGCATCGTGAGCAGGACGTAGCGGTCGTGCTCGCGCGCCGCGGCCGGCAGGTGGTCTCCGGCCCGCGCCGACGCCCAGGCGTGCGCGTCGACCATGACGTCGCCGACGAGCTCGGCGCGGCCGGCGAGGCCCTCGCGCGCCAGGTGCGCCATCGCGGCCGGCGTCGGCGCCAGGAGCAGGTCGGACAGGTGGTCGGCGACGATCCGGTTGCGTTCCTCCGGCATGCGCGGGTTGAACGAGCGCAGCCCGGCCTCGACGTGGGCGAGCCACGGCCGCCGGCCATCGCCATAGGCGAGCTTGCACGTCGCGACCGCCGCCGCCAGCGTCGAGTTCGTGTCGCCATAGACGAGCACGCCGTCCGGCTCGTGCGCCTCGATGACCGGCTCGAGGCGTCGCAGCATCTCGCCGGTCATCGCCCCGTGCGGGCCGCTGCCGACCTCCAGGTTGGCGTCCGGCTCCGGGATCTCGAGGTCGCGGAAGAACGCCGCGCTCATCGCATCGTCGTAGTGCTGTCCGGTGTGGACGATGACCTCGGTGTGCGACGCGCGCAGCACGCGGCTGACCGGCGCCGCCTTCACGAACTGCGGCCGCGCGCCGACGACGGTAAGGACCTTCACGCTTCCTCCGGCGGCGGAAACGCCTCGCCGCAGCGCGGGCAGCGACCCCGATACGGCTCGCCGTCGACGTCGCGCAGCGGCTGTCCGCACGCGCACGCGCTGCCGAGGCGGCGGGCCGGGTTGCCGGCCACGAGCTCGTGGTCCGCCACGTCACGCGTCACGACGCTCCCCGAGCCGACCATCGCCCAGCGCCCGATCGTGACCCCCGGCAGGATTGTGCTGTTCGCACCGAGGGCGGCACCCCGACGGACGAGGATCCGCAAGACCTCCCAGTCGGCATCGGTCTTCGGCGTCCCGTCCGGGTTGATGGCCCGCGGCACCCGATCGTTCGTGAAGCAGACGTGCGGGCCGACGAAGACGCCATCCTCGACCGTCACGCCGTGGTAGAGGCTGACGTTGTTCTGCACCTTCACGTCGTCACCGATCGCGACGCCGAAGTCGACGTACACGTTCTTGCCGATGACACAGCCGGAGCCGATCCGGGCGCCCTCGCGGACCTGTGCCTGGTTCCAGACGCTCGAGCCAGGCCCGATGATCGCCTCGTCCGACACCTCGGCGCTGGGGTGGATGCGCACGTTCGCACGCTCGACCATGTGCTCTCCTTGGGGCGGCGCCTATTCTAGCGAGGCTCAGCCCTGGCTGAAGTCGAGGACGATGAGGAGCCGCTCGGCGGAGGCCACGTCGAACGCGGGGCGCACGAAGGCGGTCTGGGTCAGCGCGTTCGGATCGGGCTCGACGGCCTGGACGGTGCCGATGAGCAGGCCACCCGGGTACGCGCTCGCCTCGGTGCCGAGCGAGAGCCCGGCGCTCACGATCGTGTCGCCGACCGCGACCGCCTCGGTCACCGGGATGTTGCGCAGGACGAGCTGCCCGCCGGGCTGGCCGCGGATCTCGCCCATCGCCCGGCTCGCCTGGTCGAGCGCGATGACGCTCGAGCGCGTGTCCACGATGAGCCGGACGCGCGCCGTGTCGTCGGTGGCGCTCACGACCGTCCCGGCGAGCGCGCCGGCCCCGTCGGCGCTCGCGACGACCGGCATGCCGGGGCGCACGCCGTCATCGGTCCCGGCGTCGCCGCCGACCTCCCCGGCGAAGTTCGACGGGTCGCGGCTGATGATGCGGACCGGCAGCAGGTCCATCGCGAGCGCCTCGCGGATCCCGAGCAGCTCGCGCAGCTCGGCGTTCTCCCGGGCCGCCTCCGTGAGCTCGGCGATGCGCTGCTCCGCACCGGCGAGCGCATCCCGCAGCTCCGCGTTCTCGCCGCGCAGGCGGTCGATCTCGCCGATCGCGCCGAACAGGCCGGCCACCCCCGAGCCGACGCCGCCGATCGCCTGGCGCACCGGGTCGAGGGCGCGCGACGTGACGCTCTGGAGCGTCTGTGCCGGCGGGGTCGAGCTGGCGAGGAGCATGAGCAGGCTGGCGACGGTGAATCCGGCGAACCACAGCCCGGCGCGGCTGCGGCGATTCGGGCTGGGCGGCCCGTACATCGGTTCGGCCCGCGTCAGTGCGGGGCGCGGGTGAACTGCTCGCTGACGAGCACCCGCTCGAGCGTATCGAGCTCCTCGAGCACGCGCCCCGTGCCGCGCACGACGCAGGTCAGCGGGTCGTCGGCGATGTGCACCGGCATCTGGGTCGCCTCGGCCACGCGGCGGTCGAGGCCGACGAGGAGGGCGCCGCCGCCGGCGAGCACGATCCCCTGGTCCATGATGTCGGCGACGAGCTCCGGGGGGGTCTCCTCGATCGTCTCCTTGATCGCCTCGATGATCTGGACGAGCGACGGCTCGAGCGCCTCGCGGATCTGGTCGCTGCCGACCTCGACGCTGCGCGGCAGGCCGGTGAGCAGGTCGCGCCCGCGGAACGTCGTCGTGCGCTTGTCCTCCTCGGTCGGGTACGCGGAGCCGACCGCGATCTTGATCTCCTCTGCGGTTCGCTCGCCCATGAGCAGGTTGTACTCGCGCCGGGCGAAGCTGACGATGTCGGTGTCCATCTCGTCGCCACCGATCCGGATCGATCGGCTGACGACGATGCCGCCGAGGCTGATCACCGCGACCTCCGTCGTGCCGCCGCCGATGTCGACGATGAGGCTGCCGGACGGCTCGCTGACCGGGAGGCCGGCGCCGATCGCGGCCGCCATCGGCTCCTCGATGAGCCGCGCCCAGCGCGCGCCGGCGTTGATCGTCGCGTCCCGAACGGCGCGCTTCTCGACCTCGGTCACGCCTGATGGGATCCCGACGAGCACGCGCGGACGCGGGATGCGGGCGTATCGGTCGTGCACCTTGTTGATGAAGTACCGGATCATCTGCTCGGTCACGTCGAAGTCGCTGATGACCCCGTCGCGGAGCGGGCGGATCGCCACGATGTTCGCGGGCGTGCGACCGACCATTCGCTTCGCCTCGGCGCCGATCGCGAGGACCCGCTTCGTGCGCGTGTCCATCGCGACGACCGACGGCTCGCTGATCACGATCCCGCGGTTGCGGACCGTGACGAGGGTGTTCGCCGTGCCGAGGTCGATGCCGACGTCGTGACTGAGGAGGCCGAGCAGGCCGTCGAAGAGTCCC
Organism: uncultured Steroidobacteraceae bacterium; assembly: GCA_964552085.1. Classification (GTDB taxonomy): domain Bacteria; phylum Chloroflexota; class Limnocylindria; order QHBO01; family QHBO01; genus JACDBZ01. The sequence goes on along the minus strand of CAZKFP010000136.1, from coordinate 3,849 downwards.
AAGGTCCCTCTCGCGCTTGGTCGTCCGCCCGCGGCACGCCGGGTGGATTTTGGGATGAGCCGATGCGGTGCGTCCGGGCACCCCGGCCGCGGCGCTACCGTACCACGCGCCCCCGAGCGGCCAACCCGGACCTTCGACCAACGCCGGCCGGCGGTTCGGGCAGGTGCGCGAGCCCTCGCACGCATCCTGCGGGGGACGGCGGTATGGTTACCCCGATGACGACCGCCCCACCCGCACCGCCCGCCGAGGAGCTCGCCCGACTGGCCCGCGGCGAGCATCACGATCCGCACGCGATCCTCGGTGCCCACGCCGCCGCCGGCGGCACGGTGATCCGTGCCTTCCATCCCGACGCGAGCGGCGCCGAGCTGATCGCGCCGAACGGCGGCGCGATGCCGATGGAGCCCCTCGGCGAGGGCGTCTGGGCCGGCCTCGTGCCCGACCTCGAGCCGGGGCGGGTTCGCTACCGCCTCCGGTTCTCGTTCCCCGACGCGAACACGTGGGAGCTGGACGACCCGTACCGGTTCGGGCCGACGCTCGGCGACGTCGACCTCCACCTCATCGGCGAGGGAACCCACGAGCGGCTCTACGACGTCCTCGGCGCCCACCCGCGCACGATCGACGGCACGACCGGTGTGAGCTTCGCGGTCTGGGCCCCGAACGCGCGCAGCGTCCGGATCGTCGGCGACTTCGATCGCTGGGACGGGCGTCTCATGCCGATGCGCTCGATGGGCGCCACGGGGGTCTGGGAGCTCTTCGTGCCCGGCATCGGCATCGGTGAGCTCTACAAGTTCGAGATCCTCGGCTCGGACGGCAAGCTGCGCCTGAAGGCGGACCCCTTCGCCTTCGCCATGCAGGTCCGCCCCGAGACGGCGTCGCGCGTCTGGGACCCCTCGACGTACGCCTGGACCGATGCGGACTGGATGGAGCGACGCGCCGCGCATGACCCGTATCGGTCACCGATGGCGGCGTACGAGGTCCACCTGGGCTCCTGGATGCGCAACGACGACGGCAGCTGGCTCGGCTACCGCCAGGCGGCCAATCGGCTCGTCGAGCACTGCCGCCGCTTCGGATTCACCCACGTCGAGCTGCTGCCGGTCGCCGAGCACCCGTTCGACGGGTCGTGGGGCTACCAGGTCACCGGCTACTTCGCGCCGACCTCCCGCTTCGGCTCGCCCGATGACTTCGCGGCCATGGTCGACACGCTGCACAACGCCGGGATCGGCATCATCGTCGACTGGGTGCCGGCCCACTTCCCGACCGACGACTTCGCGCTGCGCCGCTTCGACGGCACCGCCCTCTACGAGCACGCCGACCCGCAGCGCGGCGAGCATCCCGACTGGGGCACGCTCATCTTCGACTTCGGCCGTGCCGAGGTGCGCAACTTCCTCGTCTCGAACGCGCTGTTCTGGCTCGACCGCTATCACGTCGACGGCCTGCGGGTCGACGCGGTCGCCTCGATGCTCGACCTCGACTACGCGCGCGAGGAGGGAGAGTGGACGCCGAACGTCCACGGTGGCCGCGAGAACCTGGAGGCGGTCGCCTTCCTGCGCGAGACGAACGAGCGGGTCTACGGCCGCTTCCCGGGCACGGTGACGATCGCCGAGGAGTCGACCTCGTTCCCAGGCGTCACGCGACCGACCTACCTCGGCGGCCTCGGCTTCGGGTTCAAGTGGGACATGGGCTGGATGCACGACACGCTCGCCTACTTCCAGGAGGACCCGGTCCACCGCCGGTTCCACCACGACCGGCTCACCTTCCGCGGGCTGTACGCCGGGACGGAGAGCTTCGTCCTGCCGCTCAGCCACGACGAGGTCGTCCACGGCAAGGGCTCGCTGCTGCGCAAGATGCCCGGCGACGAGTGGCAGCGCTTCGCCAACCTGCGCGCGCTCCTCGTGAACATGTGGGGCCAGCCCGGCAAGAAGCTGCTCTTCATGGGCGCCGAGATCGCGCCGTGGGAGGAGTGGGACCACGACCGCGGCCTGCCGTGGGAGCTCCTCGAGGCACCGATGCACGGCGGGGTCGCGCGCTTCGTCGAGGACCTCGGCCGCGTCTACGCGGCCACGCCGGCGCTGTGGGCCGGAGACCACGACCCGGCCGGGTTCGCCTGGATCGACGCGGCCGACGTCGAGGCCTCGGTCTACTCCTGGCTCCGGCGAGCCGGGTCGGAGCTCGCAGCCGTCGTGCTCAACCTGACGCCGGTGCCGCGCCACGACTACCGCCTCGGCCTGCCCGTTGCCGGCCGCTGGGTGGAGGCGATCAACTCCGACTCGGAGCACTACGGCGGGTCGAACCTCGGCAATCTCGGCGGCATCGAGGCGCGCGACGAGCCATGGCACGGCCAGCCCGCGTCCGCGCTGCTCTCCCTCCCGCCGTTGAGCGGCCTCATCCTCGTCCCCGCCTGACGGCTCAGCCCGGCCGTCGCAGCGCCTCGACGACGGAGGCGACGCCGGGATCGTCGCCGAGCTCCTCCACCGGCACGGGCAGCGCGAGCGACCAGTTGTCGCGCTGCGGCGCGGTCGTGCCGGGCAGGTTCGGCCGCTCCTCGACGCCGAGGGCGTCCTCGAGGGTCGCGGCGACGAGCATGGCCGGCGACGCCGCCAGGCGGCGGTGCACCGCCTCGGTCAGGTCCTCGGGCCGCTCGGCCGAGCCGGCGCCCGCGGCACGAACGAGGCGCGACCGCAGCACGCTGGCGCCGGCCGTATCGGGCTCAAGGCCGGCCGCGGCCTGGTCCTCGAGGTCGGACCCGCTCAAGAGACCCGCGATCGTCGGCAGGTCATGGGTCGTGACCCCCGCGAACGCCTGGCGCGGATAACGCGACGGGGGCTTGCGCTCGAAGAGGACGAGGCGCGTCGATAGGAGGCGGCGGCGGCGGAGCTCGTTGCGGACGCCCGGCGGGACCGTGCCGAGGTCCTCGCCGATGACGACGGCGCCGGCGCGGTGGCTCTCGAGGGCGACGATCTCGAGCAGGTCGCGCGTCTCGGATCGGACGTATGCGCCGCGCGACGGATCGGCGCCGACGGGCATCCACCACAACCGGAAGAGGCCGAGCACGTGGTCGATGCGCAGCCCGCCGGCATGCCGCAGCTGCGCCCGGATCGTGTCGATGAACGGCCCGTAGCGCGCGGCTCGCAGCCGGTGCGGGATGAACGGCGGCAGGCCCCAGTCCTGGCCGCGGCTGTTGAACCGATCCGGCGGCGCCCCGACCGATGCGCCGAGGGCGAGCTGGACCTGCCAGTCCCACGCGTCGAACCCGCCGGGATCGACGCCGACCGGCATGTCGGCGATGCGCCGCAGTGACGCGGACGCCGCGGCGAGCTGCAGGTCGAAGCACCACTGCAGCCAGGCGTGAAACGCGACGCGGCCCGCGGCCTCGGCCGCGACGGCGGCCACCGCCTCGCCCCGCGGGTCGCGATACTCGGCGGGCCACGTCTGCCAGCCCGGCCCGAAGCGCTCGCTGAGCACGCTGAAGGTCGCCCAGCGCTCGAGCGCCGGACCCTGCGCGGAGCGCCACACATCGAAGGCGGCGCGGTCGCCTCCGGCGCGCCAGATGCGCTCGAGCGCCGGGAACACGTGGCGCAGGACGGCGGCGCGGTCGATGCGCCGCGCCCCATTGAGCGCCCGCGCCTCGGCGGCGAGCGGCTCGAGCTCCGCGCCGAGCGCATCGGCGCCCGGCACGTCCTCGACGCGGAGGTGGAGCGGGTTGCCGAACCGACGCGTGCTCGGGTAGTAGGGGCTCGGCTCCGGCTCCGGGTCCGGATTCGGCGCGCCGAGGGGGCTCACCGCGAGAAACCCGGCGCCGGCACGTGCGGACCATGCGCCGAGCTCGCGCAGGTCGGCGAGGTCGCCGAT
>CAZKFP010000135.1:0-2870 GCA_964552085.1 uncultured Steroidobacteraceae bacterium | reverse complement strand
TCCGACTTCGGCCTGGCGGATCGGCTCAAGATCCCGCGCGAGGACGCGCACAAGTTCATCGCCGACTATTTCGCCGCGTACGAGGGGATCCGGCGCTACACGGTCGAGATGAAGATCCTGGCCCGCGACCAGGGGTTCGTCACCACGCTGCTGGGCCGACGCCGCTACCTGCCCGAGCTGAGCGCGCGCAACGGGGCGCTGCGCGCCGCCGGGGAGCGGATGGCCATCAACATGCCCATCCAGGGCACCGCGGCCGACGGGATGAAGATCGCCATGGTGCGGGTGGATGCCGCCCTGCGCGACCGCGGCCTGCGCTCCCGGATGCTGCTCCAGGTGCACGACGAGCTCGTATTCGAGACCGATGAGGAGGAGCTTTCCGAGCTCGCGGCGCTCGCGAGGGAGATCATGCGGACCGCACTGCCCCTCGACGTGCCGCTCGAGGTCGACCTCAAGGTGGGCGAGAACTGGGAGCAGATGGACCGATACCAGCGCGCCGACGACGGCACCTGGCAACGCGTCGCCAGGTCCGCGGTGGATGTCGCCCGCGAGGAGGCCGACGCGGAGGTCGCTGCCGAGCTGGTCTGACCTACCGGCTCAGACCGCGGCGGACTCGATCTCCTGCAGGGGCAGGATGTCGGCGATCTCGTCTGCGCGGTAGCACGCGACGAAGTGGTCGGCGCCCTTGTCCTCGAGCGCTGGATGCGGGTTCGTGCGGCACACATCGGCCGCGAATGGGCAGCGCTCGATGAACCGGCACTCGGGGGGCGGGTTGATCGCCTTGGAGATGCCGCCCTTGATCTCGACCGGCGTGCGCTTGATCGACGGATCCGGGACCGGAACGGCCGAGAGCAGCGCCTTGGTGTAGGGATGCTTGGGACGCGCAAGGATCTCCTCGGTCGGACCGATCTCGACGATCTTGCCGAGGTACATCACCGCGATGCGGTCGCACATGTAGCGGGCCACGGCCAGGTCATGGGTGATGTAGAGGTAGGACACGCCCAGGTCCCGGGCCAGGTTCGTCATCAGCTCCATGATCGAGATCCGGATGCTCACGTCGAGCATCGAGGTCGGCTCGTCGGCGACGACGAACTTCGGGTTCATCACCAGGGCGCGCGCGACCGCGATCCGCTGGCGCTGTCCTCCCGACAGCTCGTGCGGGTAGCGGAAGAGGAAGTTCTCCGGCGGCGTCAGGCCCACCAGCTTGAGGAGCTCGAGGACCCGCGTCTCCCGCTCGAGCACCGTGCCCACCTTCTGCACGGCCATCGGCTCGGACACCGTGTCGAAGATCGTCCGGCGCGGGTTCATCGACTCGTAGGGATCCTGGAAGATCATCTGGACTCGGGCACGATATTCCTTGATCTTCGACCCCTTGATCATGGCCACGTCGCGTTCGTAGTCGCCGTCGCGGAACATGATGTTGCCGGCCGTCGGGTCCGTGAGCTTGACCAGCATTCGACCCGTCGTCGACTTCCCGCAGCCCGACTCGCCCACCAGGCCCAGGCTCTCGCCCGGAGCGATCTCGAAGCTGATGCCATCGACCGCGTGCACGAACTCGGTGGCTGCTCTGAACATGCCGCGCGAGATCGGGAACAGCATCTGGAGGTCGCGGACCTCGATGAGCGGCGCGGTGTCCCAGGCGGAACGGCGGGGGGCGGGTGCGGTGGCTTCGGCGGTCATCGCTGCAACGCCTCCTCGAGCTCCGGAACTTCCTCGTGATGCCAGCACGCCACCCTGTGACCACCACCGATCTCCTCCAGTGGTGGCTCGTGCGTGACGCACTGCTCGGTGGCGAAGGGGCAGCGGGGGTGGAACCGGCAGCCGGTGGGCGGGTTGAGCAGGTCAGGCGGCTCGCCCTCCAGGGGGGCCAGCCGACGGCGTGGCCCGGTGATGGAGGGCGTCGAGCGCAGGAGGAGGTACGCGTAGGGGTGGCGAGGTCGGGAGAAGACGGCCGACGTGGGGCCGTATTCGACCAGCTTGCCCGCGTACATGACCCCCAGCGAGTCGGTGACCTCGGCGATGACGGCGATGTCGTGGGAGATGTAGATGATGGACATCCCCATCTCGGCCTGGATCCGCTTGAGCTCCTTGAGGATCTGGTCCTGGACGATGACGTCGAGGGCGGTGGTCGGCTCGTCGGCGATGATCAGCTCCGGGCTGCAGGCCAGCGCCATGGCGATGACGGCCCGTTGGCGCATGCCGCCCGAGAACTCGTGGGGATACCGGTCGAGCATGGCCGGCGGAAGACCGACCGCGCTGAACAGCTTCTCCATGTGCTCGCGCTGCTGGGCGTAGTTCATCACCCCCCGGTAGTGGGTGTCGAGCGTCTCGCGGATCTGGTCGCCCACCCGGTACACCGGGTTCCACGAGTTCATGGCGCCCTGGAAGACCATGGCGATCTCCTTCCAGCGGCGCTGCCTCATGTCCTCCGGGCTCAACCACAGGAGATCCTCTCCGTTGAGACGGATCTCACCGGAGACGTATTCGGCGTTGGATGGGAGGAGGCGCAGCAGCGACAGGGCGATCGAGGTCTTGCCGCAGCCTGATTCGCCGACGAGGCCCACCGCCTCACCCTCGTGAACGGTGAAGGAGACGTCCTCGACAGCCGAGACGACTCCCGCCTTGATCTTGTAGTGCATGACCAACCGATCCACTTCGAGGAGTGGCCGGGTGGGGTCGATCTTGCGTTCCTCGAGGTTCTCCAGGAAGGTCGTCATCGGGTCCTCTGCATGGTCACCGGGCGCGAAGCCGGGGATTGATCACTTCGTCCATGCCTCTGCCAACGAGGAAGAAGGCGAAGCACAGGAAAGAGACCGCCAGCCCCGCCGGGAAGAGCAACCACCAGTAGGAGGTCCCGCTGAGCAGATAGCCGT
>CAZKFP010000134.1:0-8174 GCA_964552085.1 uncultured Steroidobacteraceae bacterium | reverse complement strand
CGACAACCCGAACGAAGGGTGGCAGGATCCCGTGGCCCGCGCGGTCCAGGAGGTCATCGACCGGCAGATCAACCCCGGCGTCGGATCGCACGGCGGCGTCGTGACGCTCGTCGACGTGAAGGACGGCACCGCCTTCCTGCGATTCGGTGGCGGCTGCCAGGGATGCTCAGCCGTTGACGTCACCCTGAAGCAGGGCGTCGAGACCGCGATTCGTGCGGCCGTGCCCGCGATCATGGCGATCGTGGATGCCACCGATCACGAGGCAGGTGCGAACCCCTACTACCAGCACGGGCACTAGGGGTTCGGGGCGTTCAATTACGGGCTCGCGCCCGGGTCGAGTGCGCGTTAGCGCGGGAAGTCGCCACCACCGGTGGACGCCATGACCGAGGCGACGACGCTGAGGATGCTCAGCGCGGCGGCCGTTCCGGCGACGACGAGGGATCGGGCAATTCGCTTGATCTGCATCGGTCTGTGCTCCTTCTGGTCGGCGGCCTGCGTGTGCGTGTCACGCACTCCGATGGCTGCCGTTGAACACGGTCGCGCCGATGGGACCAGCGGACAATGACCCGTCGGTCCCGGAAGCGGGCCGGACGGGAGTACTTTCGGGGGAGCCTCGGGTCAAGTAACGCTTGCCATGCCGTGTACACTGCCGCCATGCCCCGGATGAGGACGAGCGCTCGCGCCACCGAGAAGGATCGTGACCTGGCGCGACGCATCGGCGCCCGCATCCGTGAGGCCCGGCATCGCGCCGGCATGACCCAGCAGCAGCTGGCGGGGGAGCGATACACGAAGGCGTATGTCAGCGCGCTCGAGACGGGGATCGCGCGACCGTCCATGGTCGCACTCAGTTTCCTGAGCGGCCGTCTCGGCCTGCCGGCCAGCCACTTCATCGACGAGGCGCACCCGGCGTGGACCCGCCTCGAGGTCGACATGCGCCTGGCCGCCGGCGACTGGCAGGCCGCCGCGGACGGTTACCGCGCCCTGCTCGACGACGTCACCGACGATGGATTGCGCGCCGACCTGCTGCGCGGGCTTGCAGAGGCCTCGGCGCGCCTGGACCACGGGCGCGACGCGATCACCAGCGCATCGGAGGCCGTTCGCCTGTACACGGCGGCCGGACGCCAGACCGATGCCGCGCTTGCCCGCTACTGGCTGGCGTACGGCCTCTACCAGTCCGACAACGAGCTTGACGCTCGCAGCGTCCTGACCGCCCTGCTCGAGCAGGTTCGCAACGGGCTGAACGTCGAGCCCGATTTCGAGATGCGTCTCCTCACCTCGCTCGCCGCCGTCGAGTCGCGCTCCGGCCAGGCGCCGCGCGCTCTCACGTACCTCGAGGAGGCCCGCGGGCTGGCGGCCGATCTTGACGACCGGCGCCGGGCCGCCTTCCTCTTCAACCTCGCCGTCAGCTACCGCGAGATGGGGGATTTCGAGGCGGCGATCCGGACCGGTACGCAGGGCATGGCACTCTATCGCGCGGCCGGTGCGATCTTCGAGTCCGCGCGCATCGAGAACGACCTTGCGCTCGCGTATCTGGCGACCGGCCAGGTCGAGCGGGCGCGGGACCTCGCGACCGATGCTCGCCGGCAGATCGAGGCGACCGGCGACGAGCGTTGGATGGCCTCCGTGGTCGACACGGAGGCGCAGGTGGCGCTCGCCAGTGGCGAGCTCGACGAAGCCCTGCGCCTCGCGGGCTCGGCGCGCGAATACGCGGTGCGGAGCGGCAACGAGCTCGGCGGCCTGATGGCGCGCCTGACTGAGGCGCGCGCGCTGCGCCGGGCCGGACGTGCCGAAGAGGCCGAGATCCGATTCGGCGAGGCCGCCGAGGCGGCGCGTGCGAGCCGCGTGCCGACCCGCCTGCGCGAGGTGCTGCGCGAGTGGGCGGACCTGCGCGCCGAGTCCGGGGACCACCGTGGCGCCTACGAGCTGAGCAGCGAGGCGCTGACGGTCAATTAAGTGTTGACAGGTGCGGTCTGACCGCCCTACCCTTCGCATGACGAGTCGGATGGGCACGCCGGCTTGCCTTCAGGGATCGGAGATGGGGCACATCTCCGATCCCTCTTCCGTTGTCTCAGGGACTGGGCGACGTCCCTTCGCCGGCGAGCTCGAACTCGCCGCGTGCGATCGGTTCTCCGTCGAGCGCGACGCGGATGAGCATCTGGTACTCGCCCGGTCCGAATGCGGCAAAGAGCCGGTCCGCGGGAAGCACGAAGGCAATCATGTTCGGGTCGCTGAGCGGCGCATGGGTCGGCTCCTGGACGGTCTCGCCGCTCGTCCGAAGCACTTCGACGTACACCGCGTCGGGCACCTGGTCCTCGCCAGGGGAGACCGAGTAGGCGAACGTGTCACCTGGAGCGAAGCGCTCGGTTCGGGATGCCTCGGCCACCTCTCCACTGGCCGGGTCGAGCTCCGTCCCGAACGTGATCTCGGCCGCGTCGCCGGCCGCAGCCGATGCGGAGGCGCCGGCGCCGACCGGGGTCCCGTCGGCGTTACCGCCGAGGATGCGGACGGCCACGGCGACGCCGACGACGAGGAGGAGGGCGATCAGCCAGCCTCCGAGGCGAGCGGCGCGCGGCGAGAGCTCGAGGCGGGGGTCGTCGCCCGCTCGACGCGCCATGCGCCGCGAACGCATCGAACGAACGCGCTCTCGCATCGGGCTACGTCGCGGCCGCGGTGCTCATCTGCACCGGTCACTCTACCGTTCGGGCCAGCCGGTAGGATGGTGGTCATGACACGCCGCCTCTTCTTCTTCGACGACCCCGATCGTTTCGTGGCCGGCGCCGTCGGTGAGCCGGGCGAGCGAGCCTTCTATCTCCAGGCGCGAAAGGGAAGCGTCCTCGTGAGCGTCGGCCTCGAGAAGATCCAGGTGGCGGCCCTCGCGCAGCGGCTCGAGGACCTGCTCGACGCGGTCGAGGCGCCGACGGAACGCGCCGTGGCCGATGCGCACGACCTGGAGGCGCCGGTCGTCGAGCTCTTCCGGGTCGGGGCGATGGCCCTGGCATGGGACGCCGGCACAGAGGCGGTCGTCATCGAGGCGCAGACGCCGAGCGAGGACGGCGAGTACGTCGAGCTGCCCGATGACGCCGACGATGGCCCGGACCTGCTTCGCGTCCGCCTGAGGGCGGCCGATGCGCGCGGGTTCGTCCACCGCGCCGAGGCCCTCGTGAGTGCCGGGCGGCCGGCGTGCCCGTTCTGCGGCCAGCCACTCGAGGCGACCGGCCACTTCTGCTCTCGAGGCAATGGGGCGCTCAGCTAGGTGGACGACGACGCGCTCGACCCGCCGCTGCGCGTCGACTGGGTCGACGCGCGGGAGCTCGCGGACGGCGCCGGCGGCCGTCTCGGCCTGACGTTCCTGCCCGGCAAGCACGGGGCTTCAGAGCGTTATCCGGGCCTCGTCTACCGCCGTAGCCTCGAAGCGGACCTGGACACGCTGCGCGACGGCGGGATTCACTACCTCGTTCTCCTCGTCGACGACAACGAGCTGAGACGCTGGGGTGACCCGGCGATCGTGCGCCGGGCGGCCGAGCGGCAGATCACCGTCGATCGGCGCCCGGTCGCCGACGGCGAGGCGCCGCCATCCCTGGAGCACATGGACGAGACGCTCGGCCGGCTCACGCGGGCGCGGCACGGTGGCGACGTGGCCGTCGCCTGCATGGGCGGCGTCGGGCGCACCGGGACGGTGGCCGCCTGCGCGCTCGTCGCCGCGGGCTGGCCGGCCGACCGCGCCATCGATCGCATTCGGGCACTTCGTCACCCGACCGCGGTCGAGACGGAAGCGCAGGTCGCCTTCGTCAGCGCGTACGAACGTCACGTCGCGGCCGGCGCTGGTGCCCGATCGGGGCGTCAAGACCCCTGATCTCCGCTTCAGCGATCGAGGCTCGGCACGTCGCTCGCGAGCAGGTCGGCGATCTCGCGCGCGTTCGTCGTGCCGTAGTTGGCGTAGCAGTTGTTCATGAGCACGTGGATCTCGGGCACTCGCTCGGCCGCTTCCCGGATGCGCGGCACCCAGTCGCCCAGCTCGGCCTCGTCGTAGAGATAGCGGAAGCGCTCGACGACAGGGATGCCCGACCGCTCCCAGGTCTCGGTGCGACGCCCGTGGAAGCGCACGATCGCGAGCTTCGGCGACGTGACGAGCGTCATCGGCGGGATCGACGATTTCGTCCCCGGCGGCGCATCGACCATGACGAACGGGATGTTGTGCCTCTCGAGGAACTCGATCGTGCGCTCCCGGTTCTTCTCGTTGAACCAGCTGGCGTGCCGCAGCTCGACCGCGAACGGCGTGTCCCCGAGCCGCTCCCTCGCGCGGACGATCTCGTCGCGTGACGCAGCGGTCGGGAAGAACCAGCGCGGATACTGGAGGAACACGGCGCCGAGCTTGCCGGACGACCGCAGCGGCTCGATCCCGTCGAGGAAGCGCGCCCAGATCTCGTCGACGATCTCATTCGGCAGGTCGCGGGCGTACACTCGCTTCCGGTCGAGCAGCTCGGCGGGCAGGGACTCGCGCAGGTCCTTCGGCAGGCGTTTGACCTCCGACGGCTGGCCCGTCATGAGCGCGTGCGCCTTGATGTCGAAGGTGAACTCGGGTGGCGTGCGCTCGAGCCACAGCTCGCCGGTCCGGCGTGCCGGGAGAGCGTAATAGGTCGCGTCGACCTCCACGATCGGGAACTGGTTGGCGTAGTAGACCAGCCGCTCCTCGGCCGACGTGGCGTCGGGCGGATAGAAGACGCCGGGGGCCGTCATCGTCGGATCGGTCCAGGACGCGGTGCCGATGCGGACGGTGGCACGACCGAGCGTGATCGGCTCCCGGGCGGCGGTGGCGTGCGAGTCGCCTCGCCGGCCGGCCGCGCCCGGGCCGGGGTCGTGGGGATTCGCCTCGCTCATCGGGTTCGATTCTCGGACCGATACCCGACAGCTGCTGTCAGGAACCTCGAGTCGATCGTCAGCCCTGGCCGAGAGCGCGCCGGACCGACGCGGTCGAGAGGACGAGCATGACGGCGATCGCGAACGCGAAGCCGACGAGGTAGAGCGGTGTCCACGTCGCGAGAAAGATCGCCACGCCGGTGCCGACCGCCAGCACGACCTGGAGGACCGCCGCGAGGGTCCAGGCCCACGGACGGCGGCGGCGCGCCCCACGCGAGGCGAAGGCGGCCAAGATGGCGAACAGGAAGGTCCCGCCTGCCGCGAACCGGACCATCTCCTCGGCTGCGCGCCCGGAATCGCCGCCGAGGAAGTCCCGCAGGGCCGCGGCGAGCATGCTGAGAAGGATCGTCAGGATGATCGCGCCGAGCATCTCGCCCAGGAGGAGGGCGCGCAGCAGCCCGACCATCGGCGCGCGCGGCGCACGGCTCGGCAGCGGCGCGGCAGGGGAGATGCTGGCGGTGCGAGCGGCGTTCATCGCGTGTGAGTCTCCCGGTCGGGTGGCCGTCGAACATGGCGCAGTGGCGTGGCGAGGCCCGCGTCGTTCGACCGAGACGAGGCATCGGTCGTGCATGATGAGACCAGATGAGCCGAGTGACAAGGCTGCCGCGCAGCGAAACGGATCGTCAGCGTTCGCTGGCCGAGGTCCAGACGCTGGCGTGGCTGCTCGACAACAGCATCCCGGTTCCGGGAACGGGCGGCCGCCGGTTCGGGATCGACGCCGTCATCGGGCTCGTTCCCGTCGTCGGCGACCTCGTCAGCGGCGGGCTCGGCCTCTATGTCGTCTGGCGGGCATCCCGGATGGGACTGCCCCGGATCGTCATCGCGCGCATGCTCGTCAACAGCACCCTCGACTTCGTCGTCGGCTCCATTCCGTTCGCCGGCGATGCGTTCGACTTCTGGTTCAAGGCGAGCACGCGCAACCTCGCGATCGTGCGACGCCACCTCGAGGATGCGGGAACCTCGACGCGCGACGACTGGCTCGTCGTCGGTGTGCTGCTCGGCACCGTCGCCGCGCTCGTGTTCGTGATCGGGTGGCTTGTCGTGTCAGTCGTCTCGGTCCTCGGCGGCACCGTCATCTGACGCTCGCGTGCCGGGCGATCACGTCGTGGGCGAGCGCCACGGCACGATCTCGCATCTCGGCGGGCTCGAGGATCTCGACCGCGCTGCCGAGCGCGATGAGGCGACCGGGTACCTCGTCCGGCCAGTCGACCGACAGCCGCAGCCGTCGCCAGCCCTCCGGGTCGGCGTCCGCGGGCAGCTCCTCCGCGTCCCGCAGGGCCCGTTCGCCCACGAGATCCGCGAGGGACGCGATCGCGCGGGGGTGGATGCGGATCGTGACGGTCACGCGTGGCGCTTCTCGCTCGTATGCGGCGCTCGATTCGGCCCAGTACGACGGGAGGTCGAAGCCGGACGGCCGCGTGATGACCTCGCCGGTGTCCCGGACCGAGACGACGCGGTCGGCCCGGTACGTCCGCACCTGGCCGTCGGCGACGGCGACGATGTACCAGGTGCCCGCCTTCAGGACGAGACCGAGGGGCTCGACGATGCGCTCGACGTGGCGTTCGCCGCGCCGGTACGTGATCTCGAGCCGGCGCCCGCCCCACACCGCCTCGGCGAGGGCACCGAGCTGCGGGACCGGCTGGCCGCCCTGGAACCAGCCAGACGTGTCGAGGTGAAAACGCTCGACCAGCCGTGACGCTCGCGTGCGCAGCTCGGTCGGCAGTGCGGCGAGGACCTTGAGCCTGGCGGCCGCGACCACCGTGCCGAGCCCGAGCTCCGCCGCCGGGCCCGGAAGGCCTGAGAGGAAGAGTGCTTCCGCCTCGTCGCCGGTGAGGCCGGTGAGCCGCGTTCGGTAGCCATCCACGAGCTGGATGCCGCCGTGCGGACCACGCTCCGCGTAGATCGGTACGCCGGCCGCGCTCAGCGCGTCGACGTCGCGATGGATCGTGCGTTCGGAGACTTCGAGCGCGGCGGCCAGCGCCGCGGCCGTCATCCGGCCGCGGGCCTGGAGCATGAGGAGCAGCTGGACCAATCGTGAGGCACGCATCGGTGCGGAGGATACGCCCGGATAGACGACACGACCCGTCAGGTATTGGTACCGATGAAGGCAGCGACCTCGTCGAGTGCCGCCTCGAGGACAGGCCCAACGCCGTGACCGACGCCGGGGTACGTCACGAGCGTCGCTCGGGGCAGTCGCGTCACCGCCTCCTGCAGGAGGTCGAGCCGTGCGAACGGGTCCGACTCGCCTGAGAGGAGGAGCGTCGGGCAGGCGATCCGTGGCCAGTGGTCCGTGCGATCGGCCCAAGCCTCGTGGCGGCCGGGCGCATGGAGCGGGTAGGCAAACAGGATGAGCGCCGCCGGCGGTGACTCGGCCGCCAGGAGCGACGCGACGCGCCCGCCGAACGACTGTCCGCCGATGACGGCGGTGGCCAGCCCGGCGCCGGCGGCCTCTCGGTAGTGGGGGAGCGCACGTTCGGCGGCGCCGCGGGGCAGCGCGACGAGCTCGACCGTGAGCCCCCGCGCCGCGAGACCCGAGGCGTGCGATGCCAGCTGTTCGATCCGTCCCGAGCCGCCCGGTGCCAGGAGAAGACGTTGCGCCGGCATCCGCGAAGGATACGCGCCTACTGGAGCTCCCAGAGCACGAGACGCGGCACGCGCCCGCTGCCGGCAATACGAGCGGCCAGGTCACGCCCGACGTACCGGTAGTGCCACGGCTCGTAGTCGTAGCAGCTCGCCTGGAACGCGCCACGCGGGTAGCTCATGACGAAGCCATAGCGCCAGGCGTTCGCGGCCATCCACGCCCCGGCCGGGGTCGTGGCCCAGTCGGCGTACGCCCACGGGTCGATGCCACCCTCGCTCGTCACGTCGATCGTCGTGCCCAGCTGGTGCTCGCTGTGACCGGCGCGCGCGCTCGTCCGGAGCGCCTGCTCGTACCCGCCGACGCCGACCCAGTAGCTGAACGTCGCATGCTGCTGGGCGTGGCTGCGGTATCCGCTCACGAGCTTGATCGGCGTGCCGTGCGCGCGCGCCGCGGCGGCCATCTCGCGCAGATCGGCGACGATCAGGCTGCGCACGAGGTATCCGGCGTTGACCCCGGCCCCGGCGCTGTCGACGAGGTCGCCCGGGGCGTAGTCGGCCGGCAGGTGGTAGATCGTGTCGAGCAGCGAGATCGGCCAGTCGCCGTAGCCGTGCCGGGGCGTCAGCACGTCGGTGTACGCGCACGCCGGCGGCCCGTCGGCCGGTGGTGGTGCGGTTGG
>CAZKFP010000133.1:0-5142 GCA_964552085.1 uncultured Steroidobacteraceae bacterium | reverse complement strand
CAGGTCGCGCTTCGAGCGGAGAGTGGCGGGCTCCGCGTGCTGGACGGCATTGGCGAGGTCACCGAGCGCACGATCCTCGAGAGCCTGCGAGGCGAGGAGCCGGTTTACCTGCGACGGCTCGAGTCGACCGAAGGGAAACCGCTGGCGGAGGGCGCCGCCGAGCTGCGCGTCGCGCTCAAGGGCGACCTCCATGCGCACACCCTCGCCTCCGACGGCGGGGCGACGATCCGCGAGATGGCGGACGCGGCGATCGAGATGGGGCACGAGTACCTCGTGATCAGCGACCACTCGCCGCGCCTCACCGTGGCGAACGGGCTGTCTCCCGAGCGGCTGCGGGCGCAGCTCGACGAGATCGCGCTGCTCAACCGGGAGCTGGCTCCGTTTCGGGTCCTCACCGGCATCGAGGTCGACATCAACGAGGACGGGTCGCTCGACCAGGAGCCCGACCTCCTGTCACGGCTGGACGTCGTCGTCGGAAGCGTCCACTCCGCGCTGCGCTCGGAGGAGCGGGCGATGACGGTGCGGATGGTCACGGCGCTCGCGAACCCGCATCTCGACGTGCTCGGCCACTGCACCGGGCGCATGCGGACCCCGAAGCGCAACCGCCCACCGTCGGCGTTCGACGCCGACATCGTCTTTGCGGCGGCCGCGCGCTTCGACAAGGCGATCGAGGTCAACTCGCGTCCGGAGCGTCTCGACCCGCCGAAGCGGCTCCTCCGCCTGGCGGTCGAGGCCGGCTGTCGCGTGTCGATCGACACCGACGCCCACGCGCCGGGCCAGCTCGCCTGGCTTGGCAATGGCTGCGAGCGTGCCTTCCTGTGCGGGGTGACTCCGCCGATCGTCGTCAACGCCCTGCCCGCCGACGAGCTGCTCGCCTGGACCGCCGCCCACGAGGCGTGACCCGCTGGCTGGCCCGGGACCTGCATCGCCGGGGGGCGGCGCATACTGGTGCGCCACTCGCATGGAGGAATGAAGCACATGTCCGTCGCCAAGGTGACCGAGCTTTCCTGCACCTCGACCGAGAGCTTCGAGGACGCCGTCCGTCAGGGGATCGATCGCGCGAGCAAGACGCTGCGCGGCGTGAAGAGCGCCTGGGTCAAGGAGCAGCGCGTGAACGTCGGGCGGGATGGCAGCGTCGAGTTCCAGGCCAACATCCTCGTGACGTTCATCCTCGAGGACTGAGCCCGGGGCTAGTCGGCGAGGCCGATGCGCCCCTCGTTGCGCACGAACCGCGAGCGATACGTCGGGTTGCTGACGCGCTGGCTGATCATGGCCGCGTCGATCGGCTTGCCGCTGCGCGGCGGCGCGTAGCGACCGCGCTCCGCGACGACGCTGGCCAGGTCGCCGGCGCTCATCGGCCCGCGCTCGCGCAGCACGGCGATCATCTCGTCGTGAAGCGCGACACGCTCGCCCTTCGGCGCCGCGCTGGCCGCCTTCGATGACCGGCGGGCGCGCTTCGGCGCGTCCGGCTTTGTCGGGCCCTCGCCCGGTGCCGGCGGTGCCTTCGCGCTCGATCCGCCGAGGGCCTCGAGGGCGGTGATCCGCGCGGCGAGCTCGTCGAGGCGGGTCGCAACGCTTTCCGTGGCGGCCGGGGTGTCGAGGCCGCGCGATGCGTCGAGGCGCTCCTCGACCCATTGTCGAACGAGGTCGCCGGGTCGCACGCCGGCCTCGCCGGCGAGATGCTTGAGCGCGTTGACCCGCCGCGGATCGAGGCGGATCGACATCGCGCCCTCGTCCGGCGGCCGATCGAACCGCGGTCGGGGCGTGAACGGCCGGTCGCCGCCACGCGGGGCGGGGCGGTCGCCCCCGCGCGGCTGGTACGGCCGGTCGCCCCCGCGCGGCTGGTACGGCCGGTCGCCGGCCGGGCGATCGCGCTGCCAATCACCGCCTCCGGCCTGTCGGGCGGGACGGTCGTTTCGGTCTCGGTCGGGCCGGCGGTCCGGGCCGCGTCGGTTGAAGCTCATCGCTTTAACCATACGCCCGATTGAAAAACTGCGCCAGCGGGGTTAAAACGAGCCGCTACCACCGCCACCGCCACCGCCCCCGCCGCCGCTGAATCCGCCGCCCCCGCTCGAGGAGCTCGAGGCCGGCGTCGAGCCGACGCTGCCGAGGGCGTTGAACATGCCGCCGATGTCCGGCATGGCGGAGCCGCTGAAGACGCTTCCCGACCCGAAGCTCACGCCGCCCGCCATGTCGGCGGCGGAGGCGGACCAGGCGGAGCCGGGCGACGAGCCGAGCCAGATCGGGTAGTAGGCGCCGGCCGGCGAGCCGGTCGCGGCGCGCTGCGCCTCGAGCCCGCGGGCGAGGATGTCGGCCACCTCGGCATGGAGGCCGAGGGCCAGTCCCCAGACGACGGCCTTGTCCGGCGTGTCGGCGAGCCTCGCGATCTCGGGCTGCTCGACGACCTCGCCGATCGATCGCGACTGGTCCATCGTCTTGCGCAGCGTGCGGCGATAGGCCGTCAGCATTGCGTCGACGTAGGCGCCCGCCGGCGTCCGCTGGCTCATCGCCCGCCCGAAGCCGATGACGCCGATGCCGCCGAGCACGAGCGCGGCGCCGAGCATGACCGCGCCGCTCATCGGGATCGATACCCCCACGACGCCGATCGCGATGCCGAGGATGACGACGCCGATCCCGATCACCGTCATGCGCGTGATCGCCGGTCCCGGCATCCGCGCGAGCCAGCCGATGCGGACCGCCTCCGCCTCGAGGGTTCGCTTGACCGCCCCGAGGTCCGAGTTGACCTGCCACAGGCGCTCGCGGCTGAGGCGTCCCGACCCGCCGGCCAGGGCGGTGAGCTTGGCCCAGGCCTCCCGCTGCGGCCTGGCGAGCCGATCGTCGTCCGCCTGGCCGGCGTGCACGATGATGGCGGGATCAATGAGTGGGTCGGGGTCGTCGTCGCTCTTCACCTCGCTCACCTGGTCCAGGTTCTGGAACTCGAGGCGGCCGGTGCTCGCGAGCTCGGCGAGGAGCGTGTTGATGCTGTGCTGGTCGGCCGTGCCCTTGCGCACGACCGTCGCGAGCGGGGGCGTCATCTCGGCCGGCGGGCCGGCCATGAGGATCGATGGCGAGTCGGTCAGCTCCGGGTCGTCGCCCTCGCGGCGCCAGGCGTTCCACGCCAGGCCGAGCGTGAGGACGAGCGCGAGCGGCGCGCCGATCAGGCCGATCGCGGCGTTCAGCCTGCGGAGCGTCTCGAGCCGCTCCTGTGCCTCCGGCCGCATCCGCTCGTCGATCGCCTCGATCGTGTTGATGGCGGCACTGTCGAGGTCGCCGTTGCGCGCCGACGGCACGAACTCGTTCTCGACGATCGACGTCAGCGTGCTCTCGTCGGCATAGGAGTTGATGAAGCCGGAGCCGCCGTACAGGCTGACCCGGCTCTCGCCCGGGTCGGGGTCGAGCCCGACCATGAGCACGAGGCCGTCATCGAAGCCCGCGCGGCCGATGCCCCACTCGTCCATGAGCGCCCTCGCGTTCGCGAGGTTCTCGTCCTCGCTGATGTCCGGATCGTGCTGCGTGTAGACGACGACCTCCGCGCCGGTCCGCGCCTCGATCCCGTCGATGAGCGACTCCAGGTGGGACTCGGCCCCCGGCGACAGGATGTCGGCGGTGTCGTACACCGCTTGGTCGACGACCGGGTCGGGAAACGGCGGCCCGGCCGCCAGCGCCGCGCCGGCGGCGACGACGAGGACTGCGAGCGCGCTCGGGAGCGCGCGAGCCCATCGGTGCATGCGCAGCAGCATACCGGCTGCCCCAGGCGGACGACGCCCTGGTCAGGAGCAGCTGACGGTGACGTCGGCCGGCTCGGTCTCCAGCCCGGGAATCGTCTCGGTCAGCTCGGTCGTGGCGCCCCCATCGATCTGCCCCGTGATCGTGCTGCGCGATCGGAGGCGCTCACCCGCATCGCCCGTCGCCACGAGCAGGCACTTCGCGCGGCCGGGGTTCGTGCCCTCGTTCGTGACGGCGTACGTGATCGCGTAGCCGAGCGTCTCGGCCGGGGCGACGGCGCGCACCTCGGCGTCGTACGGCCCGACACCACGCAGCGAGAGGCTGGCGGCCACGGCGAGCGCGGCCACGGCCAGGACGATGGCGACGGCCACGGTGCCGTGGTACTGCGACGCCGACGGCGTCGCCATGCCGGCGCGGTTGCAGACTCCGCACAGGGACTCGTCGGGGCCGATCTCGCGGCCGCACTTGATGCAGTGGCGCCGTTCGCGGGTCGTGGAGGAGGTCGTCATCGGTCCGGCCATCATGCACGAGAACGGGGCGAGCCGGCGAACCGGCCCGCCCCGCGGGTGCGCTGAACGGGTGGCCGCCTAGCTGAGGCCGTTGTCCTAGAGCCACTGTGCGGCGGCGTCCTCGTAGGACTCGCCGTTGATGATGACGGCCGCACCGAGATTCGTGAGCTCCTCGGTGGTCAGCAGCGCCGAGATCGGGTTGAGCGTGGCCTGGATCAGGTCACCGGCCGCGGGCTGATCCATGATCTCGGTGCGCACGACCGGCACGAGGTTCTGGGCGGGGGCCAGGCCGCCGTCGTCCTCGAGCAGCACGAGGTTGAAGCCCGAGATCTCCGGCTGCGTGGTGCAGACCTGGGCCACGTCGATGTTGCTCGCGTTGAGCGCCTCGGCGATGGCCGTGCTGCAGGCACCGAGCGTCTCCACGTCGAGCGACGCAAAGTCGATGCCGTACACGCGCTCGAGGCCCGGACCGCAGTTCGGGTTCTCGGCGCACTCCTGCGCCACGCCCCAGGTCAGCTGGTCGGCCACCTCTGCGAGGTCGCTCATCGTCGCGAGTCCGAGATCGTTGGCGGTCTCCTGGCGGACGGCGAAGCCGTCGGCATCGGTGCCGGGGGTCGGGGCCAGGGCGACGAGGCCATCGGCTTCGAGCTCCTCGCGGAGCGCGGCGAGCGACTCGTCGATGTCCGGGGTCGGCTCGCCGCCGTAGGTCACGGCCAGGTAGCCGCCGATGTACTCGGGCATGAGGTCGATCTGGCCGTCGACCAGCGCCGGGTGGGTCACGTCGCGCGCGCCCTGCTCGAGCTGGCGCTCGACGGTGAACCCCGCGTCCTCGAGGGCCTGGGCGTAGATCTCGGCGACGACCGCCGACTCCCAGAATCCGGCCGATCCAATGGTCAGCGTGGGCAGG